>JALOTT010000395.1 GCA_025457745.1 Verrucomicrobiota bacterium | reverse complement strand
CGGGCGGGCGTGGCCGTTCCCAGGATGCTGGTTAGTTGCTTGTGCAGGTTCTCAAGCTGTTCCTTGATGGAGGCAGCCTGCCGTAGTTGAGCGACTGAGAGGTCAGATATATTCATGGCTGAATCTTGGAAGCGGGGAGAAGGAAAGTCAACTATAACGCCAGCGGCTGTAACTTCCTACCCCAACGTCCACATCGGTAATCACATGCTCGACCATTCAGTTGGCGAATGAAGAACCGATACCCAGCGAGGGCCCGTTGCGGACATGGGAAAAGGCGGTGAGGAACGGGTACAAAGAGAAAGGCCGGGTAACAAGTCCGGCCTTTTCACACACGGTATTGAGAACTAACTGCTAAATCTGGGAGTAGCGTAACCGGCGGCTGATTTTTTGATAGTCACCAGTACTGGGGACAGATGAAGTCGGGCTTGTATACTTAACAAACGCACAAAGGCTGGGACACTTGGCGATAGGTTAATCGTTTGCCTTCGAACCAGCGGGCAAGACTCTCCAAGCGTTTGCCATCGGGGTCATGTCGCGTGTTCCAGCGGAACGCGAACTCGTTGGCATATCTGGGCAAATGCTCCCGGGAAATATGATGCCAGGCTCCAATGATGGCCCGTTTGAGCAGAGAAAAGAAGGATTCGGCGGTGTTGGTCGAAGCCTTCGATCCATCTGGGTTTCGGCGCTGGTATTCTCTGCGCGAGTGATTCACGGTCTGATGCGCCTTCCAATGCTTCAGCGGATTCTTGTAGCTGGGGTGCTCGTCGGTATTCACGACGGCTTCCTTGCTCACGCATTCACACAACGCTGCGCCGAGGTTCTTCTGGGTGACTGAAGCAATTACTTTCACCCGGGCCAAGCCCTGGCGTTCAACCCGCGCGACCACAGGCGTTTTAGACTTGGTCTTGGGCCCCACGAACGTCTCGTCCACCTCCACCGTGCCCTTTAACTTCGCCTCGGCCCAACGCTGAGGCGTCATGCCAAAGCGGATCCGGTGACACATGAACCAAGCCGTCTTGTACGTCACTCCGATCATCCGGTGGATTTGGTTGGCACTGAGGGATTTCTTCGACGAGCAGAAGAGGGACAGGGCCATCAGCCACTTTGAAAGTGGAACGTGCGAACGCTCCAGCACCGTCCCGACGGTGACCGTGAATTGCTGGCGGCAGGCACCACAGAAATAGACGCCTTTGCGAACGCCCCGCCGACTTGTCCCTTGAGCCGCCAGTTTGGAAATCGTCTTTTCGCCAGCGTTGCTGCAATGCGGACAAACCGGCCCGTTGGGCCATCGCCACGATTCCAGAAGCTCCCGAGCCTTGGCCTCATCGCCATACGCCTGCGCCAGCTCCGTCAAAACCGACTCGTCCGCTTTCATTTGCGAGGTATTCATGCCCGCAAACCTACCCAACCCCCTCGGACATCTACGGTCCTATGCGTTTGTTAAGTATACAAGCCCAGATGAAGTTGTCGGAGGTATCAGGCAAGGTAAGGGCTGGTTCACCGGTTGCGCTTGCGCGAGCGGCGAGGGATCGGTTGGCGGCTGCCGGCCGGCATGCACATCAAATGCAGGTTCGTGCAGGTAAGCTTCGAAGGCTGTGGAGGCCACGCGGCAATCCTTCACGTGAACGGGCTCGTGCGCATTGTCCTCCAGCAACAACCCTTCCTCGGAAATTTCGTCAGTGCGCCTTGTTCCCCGAGGATCGCATCCCCGCCGCTGCCGACGCGGCTCGCCGGTAGCTTCGTTCTGCCTGCAAAGTCAATGCCAACCGGCTTACTTCCCAGCAACGGTAGCGAACAATTAACGGCAACCACAGTCATCAATCGCGCACCAACAAAGGAATTATGAACAAAGACCGCCTCGCAAGCACGTCGCTGACTACCTGGCCCACCTGAAGGCCGCGCCGGAAAAGTATCCCACCGAGTTGCCGGAGCGCACCGGGGAAGAACTCCAGACCGCCATCGCCGGCGTCTTGGTCTGCGTCACCGCCCGCGATGCGATGAACTGGTTCGCTTTCTGCGGCTATAGTTATATTTAATCCGCTCAAGACCTTTGAGATGAGCGCACGGAGCGTCCTTTCCATCCGTTGTTGAATCCGCCCGCCTGCCGCGCCGTAGTCAGACGAAGGCTGGTTCAAACTGTCGCCAACGTCCGCTTCGCCAAACCCGCCTTTCCCTTTTGCTTTTCGGGCCGTTCCAACTTGAGGATAGGCGGAAGTGTTGGTGAGTCCTTCTTCCTTCACGACCGCTTTTCGTCGGCGTCAATGTAGTCCACGAACGTCTTGATATCGTCGCGTTGACTGAAGCCCGCCTGTTCCTTGCGCATCTTCAATCGCGCCTGCATCTCGGCGTCGTCGGCCTTGGGATAATCCAGCATGGACCGGGCGTGCGCGGTTTTTTCCGCAGCCGACTTCTTTGCGTTCTGGCGGATCCAATCGCAAACCTCGCCGTCGCTGACGGATTTCTTCACCACCTCGATCATTTGCTTGTGCGTGACACCGGCGGCCTTGAGCCACTTTTCGTCGAAACCTTTGCCGAGGTTGGGTTGGTAATCGGGATGCAGTTTGCCGGCGAGATGCAGCCGGATTTTGTCAAGGTAACGCGGCAGATGCATCCAGCCATCCATCGTTTCGCGCGGACTGCGGGGGTAAATGGGGTCGTTCATGCGCAGATGATTCGGAGCTTTTGCAGCGCTGTCAACCTTGCCTTCCTGCGTCCGCCACCGCCCAGCCGTGGCGCAAATGTTGTGGCGGCTTCAATAGCCGAAGCTGAGTTTGTAGCGCAGGATGTTGTGGCAGCGGACCGTGTCTATGGTCGTCTTGTTGCGCCAGCCCTGGCAGCATAGTTCGCCACTGGCGGTCTTGCGACGCGCGGCCACGGCTTTGGCGAGTTCCTCGCTCAAATCAAAATCGCCGCCGATACATTCGCTGTTCTGGCAACTGAAGCGGAAGACGGATTTGGCGTTGGCGAGGTTGACCGTGTATTTGATCTGGCTGTTGCGGGTCACGCCTTCGGGATTATAGAACGCGAGATCCACCGTCAGGGTTTTCAACTTGCCAAACTTCTCCGCGAGACTCGCTGAATCGCGGGTCCGCTGTTCTTCCGCCTGACGATATTCGGCCCGGGCGCCGAGTTTCTGGTGACGCATAATTTCTCGATTTGATTGGCTTTAACACACTGTCGTAAAAAATTTCCCATCCAAGGTAAGGCCGCGTTGCCGTGCGACTTCAACTTCAAGGACAAGCGGCAGTTTCTTCCTGCCTTTTTTGCCGGAGTGTTCGGCAAATGTTCCAGTCAACGCGAATCCTATCAGGAAAAAAGTCCGCCGTCTGCAACAATCTTTGCCCCATTCGCCAAGCGCAACCAGGCCGATTCAATTTCGGACGGCCCGTCGCTGTTCGGCGCGAACGGTGCGGAGGTGGCCGTAGCCGACCAGCTTGCGCCGTTGCTCATCCCAGAGCCGGAACGTGAACGATTTGAAACTGGCGAACAGCGTGATCGGCTTCACGGTCTGGAACAGCGGCTCCGCCTTGTGACATTTTTCCAGATGATAATTTGGAATCCTCGGACTCAGATGATGAATGTGATGAAAGCCGATGTTGCCGGAGAACCATTGCAGCACCCTGGGCAATTTGTAGAACGAACTCCCTTTCAGCGCGGCGGTGGCATAATCCCAATTCTCGCCGCGTTCCCAGTAAACTCCCTCAAATTGATGCTGCACGTAAAACAGCCACACGCCCGCCGAGCCGGCCACCATCAACACCGTCAACTGAATGATCAGGTACGCCTTGAGCCCAAATATCCAAATCAACCCCACGGCCATCAGGCCGAGCGCCAGATTCGTCAGATACACCGAGTAACGCTCGCGGGTCGGCGCCTTGGGTTTGGGAATCCGGTTGATCCCCAGAAACAGAATCAT
>JALOTT010000394.1 GCA_025457745.1 Verrucomicrobiota bacterium | reverse complement strand
GTTCGCCGATGTCCAAAAACATCCCGAAAAAATCCAAGGGCTTTTGACACCGTTTTGTTAGCCACGTATGTAGTGTTATTTATACGCGGACATGTAGCGATAGGGTGAGGGCCTCGAATTATGAATTAGCAACTCACCGCAGTGACTCGGCCTTAATTCTATTGTTTGTTGCAGTTTGTTTCTTGATAGCTGCGGTAATGGTGACGAGTCATTATGGAACTTGGAAAAATCCTCCAAAGCCACCAGAATCGAAATGGATTTGCGCCAATTGTGGCAGTGTGTGGCCATACCAGTTTGTTTGTGTTTGTGGGCAGAAAGGTCTGCTCCCGTTGGAAACTCCAAGAGGGCAAGAGTTATTGGCGACTTATCATGGCTCGGTCACCGCCAAGGAAAGGATTGAAATTGGAGATGAGGCTTCCAAAAAATTACTCCGAAGCCTCGAACCCATTCCGGCCTCCGGCAGCCTTACATTGGAGTTGGAGAAACTTGCTGGCTTGGTGCGAACCGGGGCTATTTCCACTGATGAATGGCAACGTGCAAAAGCCCTCTATTTGGGGCAACCCAAGGCAAAACAGGAAAATTCTTTGGCGCGTATTCAAGAATTACATGGCTTGTGTGAGTCAGGCGCATTAAGTGAATCTGAATTCAACATGGTGAAGTGGGACATTTTATCGAAAGGAATGAGTTGAGTCTCGACAGGTCCAATTTGAAAGTCAGCGCCATCGGTTGCGGCGCCTCAAACCAATTTCAAACCGTGGGCCGTGAATCCTTTGAAATCGGATTGATTCACGGTCGCAAGCCCGGACTGATGGAGAATGGCGGTTGCGGCAATCAGACAATCGAAGCGTGAACCGCGTCGTCGTCCGGTTTTATTGAAGAGGTCGGAAGCCAGCGCCGCTTCGGCCTTTGCGAACGGGATGATTTGTGATTGCAGCACGGCTTCAACTTGATTCGCTTCCGATGCTGTGACTGGCCCGTTGAGAAACTCGCTCCACGCAATCGCGCTGGCCGCAAGCGATTCACCGGACACCAGCCATTGATCAACTTTCGCCGCCTCCGAGGAGCCACGAACCAACAGGCCAATCAGATAGTTCGTGTCGAGATGAATCATGCCGAGCGCTTTTCAGTGGCAAGACGTTCGGCATGGACTTCTTGAAGATAACTGTCGGCTTGGGCGGGAGTAAGGTGCGCTTTGCTTTGCAGTTGTCGCAAGGCTTCCCGTGGAGAAAGAGTAGCTGCTCCATTTGATGGAATCGGGCGCAGCGCAACGATGTTGTCGTCGCTGCGAATGGCGATCTCAGCACCAGCTATGGCTTGTTTCAGCCAGGTCGCAAGATCGCGCGCGGCTTCGCTGACAGTCAGCGTTTTCATGAAGGTATGTTGGTCCAATAAAGACCATCGCGCAAGACCACAAAACAAACCACAAAACAAAAACAAACGAACAGCATGGTTGATCATTCTCAATCCAACCCGTATTTCTCAATCCACGACTGCGGAATTGTCCCGAAGCTCAAGAGCCAGTCGTTGAATTTCTGCAAACTCCAGCCGCGGCCAACCACGAGTCGCTGGTGGAGACGCGCGTTTTCCAACCGTCCGAGCCAGTAACTCATCGGCACGGTGGGCGACGCGGTGTACCAGTTCACGTCGGCCTCGGCGCGTGCCCGGGTGAAGCCCAGATGCCGCTGCATGTGGCGAACGGCTTGTTCGTAGCCGTAACGCCGCGTTTGCAACCGCAAGTCAACGAGGATGCGGTGGCAACGCCAGAGCGCGTCGTGAAGCTGCTGCACGCGCAGCCACGGCGAGCGGTCCATTTTCAAGTCCACCATCATTTGCTCGCACCAGAGCGTCCAGCCCTCGTAGAAAACGGCGTGCGCAAACAGGCGTCGCCATTTGCGCGGGTGGCGGTTGGCCGTGACAAATTGCAGATGATGTCCGGGATACGCCTCGTGCGCACAGGTGAGCGACAGGCCGAAGTGCTGCTGTCGCTCGGCAAGTTTCTCGGCCTCGGTCTTTTTCAAAGCACTCAGGTCGTTGACCCAGAAAATGCCACGCTGGCGCTTCTCGAACGCGCCGGGTTGCGAGTAGGCCGCCGTGGGAATCAGCGTGCGCAGAAACTCCGGCACGGGCTTCACGACCAATTCATCGCCTTTGGGAAACGTGACGGCGCGCGCGGCGCGGAAACCGCGCGCAATCTCGCGCGTGGTCGAGTCATACAGTTCGAGTAGCGGCTTGCGCGGCCGCCACTGCGCGCGCAACCCGGCCAGAATTTCATCCGCGCTGCGCTTGCGGCCAAATCGGGCGCAGGCCTCCTTGAGCAAGTCGCCGACGCGTTGAGCTTCTCCTAGGGCCAGCGTCTCGATTTGCCCCAGCGTGTAATCCAAACCCAGTTCGTCACGCACCCGGCGTTGCAAGGTTGTCGTCCCGATGGCGAACGAGCCAGCGGGTGCGAGTGGGCGACGCTTTACCCGGTCGCGGTATTTTTCCATCGCCCGGCGCGTGGCGCGAATCTGCGCTTTGTCGGCGGGCTGCGGTTGCGTGCCTTGCAGGAATGTTTCAACGCCTTCCAGCAACGCCGCCCCACCAGTCACGGTTTGCTCCATCACGCGCCGCCAAACTCGTTCGGGTTTGTCAATCAGAGTGCCGGCTTCTTCGAGGAAATTGGGCGCTTGTTTCAGCAACGAGCGCAGGTTGCGTGCGGCACGTTTGGGTTCGTCGTCACCGCGCATCAATTCGTGGAACAGAATGTCGAGCACTTGTTGCGGGGCGTTGGGTTCGAGCGTGTGCCGGCCACGGGTAAAGTCTTCACATTCCTTGAGCAACATGGAACGAAGCGCGAGCCGGTCGAGGTGTTGCTCGTTGGAAAGCTCGCGCGGCGAGATGGTTTCCAAGGAGCGCAAAGCGGTCTGCCGTTCCCGCTGTCGCCGGGCAACGAAACGGTCATTGAGTTCGCCGAGCTTGCCTTCGGCCGAGCGGACGCCCATGACGGTGGCAAAAGTCGGCGCGTCCTGGAGCAGGGTTTCAAAGTATCGTTCGAGCAGACCCTCGAAGTGGCTGGCGGTTCGATTCATGGCGGAATGAAAGCACAGACAGGCCGCTGGGGCTAAATCATATCGTAGGACAGGCGTCGCGCCTGTCTCCATCTTGAAGTCATCCGCTTGTTGATTGAAGCCCGGTGAGCGCGTGGTGAGAACTCAGACCGAGATGAGTTTCTTGATTTGTGAGACAGGCGCGACGCCTGTCCTACGCATATTCACAAACGGTTGGCTTCACGGGTTCGGTTGTGTTACTAAAGTGCCGAGATGGCAAGTTTGTCGAAGAGCGAATCGGATTCGAGCGGCGCCGCACACGAGCGCTTCGGCCGGTTTTATTTGCAGGAGCTGATCAACAGCGGCGGCATGGCGGACATCTGGCTGGCCACGGATTCGCAGGGCAAGCCCTACGCCCTGCGCCGGCTGCACCCGCGTTTGCGGTTCAATTTCGTCGCGCGGCGCCGCTTCCTGCGCGGCTGCGAGATTCTCGAGAAGATTCACGATCACGAACACATCATCGGCTACGTCGAGCACGGCAAGGCGGCGGGCACGATGTATCTGGTGATGGACTACGTGGAGGCCGCCAACCTGAAGGAACTTTACGGGCGGCACGATCCGCTGCTGCTGGAACACGTGGCGCAAATCCTGATTGATATGGCGTCCAGCCTGGAGCATCTGCACGAAAACGGCTACATGCACCTGGATTTCAAACCGGAAAACGTGCTGGTGACGCGCAACGCCGGCGTGCGGTTGATTGATTTCGACCTCGCGCAACCCTTGCCGTCGAAGCCGAAGAAAATGTCGAAGAATCCCGGCACGCCCGCCTATATGGCGCCGGAACAATTGCAGCGGCAGCCGATTGACGGGCGGGTGGACGTGTTCGCCTATGGCGTGTCCGC
>JALOTT010000393.1 GCA_025457745.1 Verrucomicrobiota bacterium | reverse complement strand
GCGGCGATCCGCGGTCCCGGGCGCGCCTATTCGTGTCGGCGGGGGCGAGTCCGTTACGCGGTGGCGACCGGCGGCGACGCGAGCTGGAACTCGAAAGCCCGTCGCCGCCGCTCGCCCCGCCGCCACGAATAGACGGCGCGGTCACGCGCTCAGCAGAACGAGAAAAGGGGACATTTTCTCGTGAGTTAAATAGGGGACATTTCTAAAGAGTTTTGACAGCGGGGAGTTCGCAGAATTCGACACCTCACCCTCAATCCCTCTCCCCGTTCGAGGCGGAGAGGGAAAGCATCCGTGTCAATCCGTGTCATCCGTGGTCAAAATGCTTTGCGGCCTGGCGTCTTTGCGTTGAAATCAGTTCGCGTGGTTCGCGGTTGAAAAATCAGCCGTTGCGTTGGTGAGCCGAAGGTTTCATGCCCCGAGCGCCGGGTTTGGGAACCCGGCCTACATGCACAGGGGTTTGCCACTGGAAGGGCCGCGTGCCCTCACGCGGCGGCGTGGCAGATGTTCAAGCGGGGCGTGAAGTGTCCAAGTTGGCAGGCAGCGTCACGGCAAATAGAGTCCAACCGGGCCGGCTTTCCTTTAGCAACAACTCGCCGCCGTGCGCGCGGATAATTTCCCGCGCCAGGCTCAAACCCAGACCAATGCCGTCAGTTCGCGGACTGCTGGCCCGACCTGCGCGATAGAAGCGGTCGAAAATCTTCGGCTGGTCCGCAGACGGAATTCCCGATCCGGTGTTGCCGATGGTAAAAACGATTTTGTCCGCGTCCGACGCGAGTCGAATCTCAATCTTGCCGCCCGGCTCGTTGTATTTGATGGCGTTGGCAACGAGGTTAAACAGCGCCGTGTGCAGCAACGCGCGGTCGGCTTCCACGCGCAGTTGCGGTTGACACTGCACGTCGAACGTCAGCCGCGAATCGGCGGCGAGCACGCGCGCGTCCTCGATCATGCCCTCCAGTTCGGCGCTCAAGTCCACGGGTGCGCGCGCGAGCATGAGTTGGCCGGCGTCCGCTTGCGCCAATAACAGCAGGCTGCGTGTGATGGCGCCAAGCCGCTGCGTCTCTTCGAGGAGGTTCGTGAAAAGTTGCTGCTCCGGCGAGCCAGGCGCGGCGGCCTGCAATGCGTTTTCGAGTTCGCCCTGCATCACGGTGAGCGGCGTCTTCAATTCGTGCGACGCGTCGGCGCTGAATCTCGTCGCCTGCCGGAAACTCGCCTCCAACCGGTCCATCATGCGATTGAGGACCTGAACGACGCGGCTGGCTTCCGGGCTGTCGCCGGAATCCGGGATGCGTTGGTCCAACCCGCGCGCCGTGATGCGTTCCGCAGTGTCGGCAATGGTTTTCAGCGGTCGCAAAGCACGGCCCGCGATTATCCATCCGCCCAACCCCACGAGAAACAAAGCGACTGGCAGGGCGATGAGGAAAGCGTTGCGTATGCGGTTCAACTCTTTGCGCGGCCCGGCGTAATCCAATCCGATGACCAGCGTGGTATCCGCCGTGCCCAACATTCCCAAGCGCCATTCGCAGCGAGACGTGTTCACCGTCTGGAACTTTGGCACTTTGGTGAACGTCACCTGCGCTCCACCGCCGCCCGGTCCGAGACCGCGGCCCATGCCGCCCCGGCCGCGACCCATGCCCGCGCCCGCATCCGCCCCCATCGTTACTGCGTTGGGATCGTTCTCCAGACTGCAATCCAGCTTTTCTGGTTCGAGATCCTTGGGCCAGCCCGATGAGGTGTGCAACACAGTTCCACCGGCGTCTTTGACCAACAGGATGATCTGGTTTTCGTGCGCCTCGCCGAAGATAAATTCCAGCGCGTCATCGAGGCGTTGGTAGTTCCCGCGACTGCCAATCCATCCCGGATGCCGTGCAGCCAGCGACCGGATTTCCGTGTCCACGCTCTCCAGTTTTTGCCGGCTGACAAGCAGCCACGCCGTCAACCCGAACGCCACGAGCACGACGCCCGAAATGGCTGCCGAGAGGAGGGCGATCTTGAGACGGGAGGGCATGGGCAGGGCGGAATGACGAATGACGAATGACGAATGACGAACCCGTCGAGCTTCGGGCTTCGGATTTCTTTCGGAATTCGTCATTCGGGTTTCGTCATTGTTGCGGTTTGATGCGATAGCCGACGCCACGGATGGTTTCGATGAGCTTCGCCGGAGAATCGCCATCCACTTTCTTGCGGATGCGCTGGATGTAAACATCCACGAGATTCGTTCCGGGATCGAAGTTGTATTCCCAGACGCGCTCGCAGATTTCGACGCGCGTCAGGACGCGACCGGGTGAGCGCATCAAGTGTTCGAGCAGCGAGAATTCGCGTGTGGTCAGATCGATGCGCTGGCCGGCCCGTCGGACTTCGCGGGTGAGCAGATTCATCGTGAGATCAGCCACGGTCAGGATGCTTTGGCCGGTACCACCGGCGCGGCGCGTGACCGCATGGATGCGCGCAATCAGTTCCTCGATGTGAAACGGCTTGGTCAGGTAATCGTCTGCTCCGAGATTCAGGCCCTCCAGCCGTTCGTTCAACTCGCTGCGCGCGGTGAGCAGGATGACCGGCAGCGCGATTTTCCGCTCGCGGAGATTGCGCAGGATGCTCAAGCCGTCGCGCCCCGGCAGCATGATGTCCAGCACCGCCACGTCGTAAGGCCGCGAGGTTGCCAGCGCGTAACCGTCGTCGCCGTTCAGCGCGTGCTCGACGACAAAGCCCTGGGCTTCGAGTCCTTTCCGCAGGAAAGACGCAATTTTCTTTTCGTCCTCAACAACCAATACTTTCAAATCGCTTTCAATAGCTCATCTTGTCGAGCTTCACCTTGCCGCGGAAAATCCAGTAGATGCTGACCGTGTAGGCCAGCACGATGGGCACACCGATCAGCGCGATGGTGAGCATGATGCCGAGGGTTTTCTGCGAGGAGGCCGCGTTGTGAATCGTCAGGCTGTTCGCCACCTCGGGGTTGCTGAGGACCAGATGGGGATACAGCTCCAGACCAAACAGCCCCATCAACGAGATCATCGTCACACATGAAGACAGGAATGCGCGCCCGTCGCGGCCGTGATGAATCTCGCGCGGGATGTTCGCGATGGCGAGCATGTTGACCAGCGCAATGCTGAACAGCCACGGGTTGGCCCGCACCCGCGCCGCCATGTGCGGCACGTAGAGCAACGTGGCCATCGTGGTCGTGGCGTAGCAGATCACGAAGAAGATGACGCAGTTCTTGATCCAGCCGCGCAGTTTCTCATGGAGCGGGCCTTCGGTTTTCATCGCGGCGTAAATCGCGCCGTGCATCATGAAAAGCGACACGGTGGTGACGCCCAGTAGAATCGGATAGGGCCGCAGCAACGTCCAGAACGTGCCGGCATATTCGCCGCGCGCGTCAACCGGCACGCCCCACGCGATGTTGCCCATCGCCACGCCGATGAGAAAGCTGGAGAGCAGGCTGCCGAGCGCGAAGCCCACGTCCCACATCTGCCGCCACCAACGCATCGGTTGCTTGCTGCGAAATTCGATGGCCACGGCGCGGAAAATCAGCGCGACGAGCAACAGAACAAACGCCAGGTAAAAGCCGGAGAAGACCGTCGCATAGACATTGGGGAAGGCCGCGAACAGCGCGCCACCGCCCGTGACCAGCCAGACTTCGTTGCCATCCCACACCGGCCCGATGGCGTTGAGCATGATGCGCCGCTCGTCGTCTTCCCTCGTGAACAGATGCAGCCCGCCGACGCCGAGGTCGAAGCCGTCCAGCATCGCGTAGCCGGTGAACAGCACGCCGACGAGGACGAACCATACTGTGTTGAGATCGAGTGAGCCGAAGGTCATGCGCCATCAGTTTGGAAACCACGAATGGACTCCCACGGAGACGAATCACAGTAGGTAGGGCGCGTCGCTCCGTGCGCGCCGGCCCTCGCAATGGAAACCCCGGCGCGCACGGAGC
>JALOTT010000392.1 GCA_025457745.1 Verrucomicrobiota bacterium | reverse complement strand
CGGCCCGAATCTCGGCGTGGTGGAACTGACCCTGGCGCTCCACTATGTGTTCAGCACGCCCAAGGACAAATTCGTTTGGGATGTCAGCCACCAAAGCTACGTCCACAAGTTGCTGACCGGGCGCAAAGACCGCTTTCACACCATCCGCCAGACGGACGGCCTGAACGGTTTCTGTTTGCGCACGGAGAGCCCGCACGATTGTTTCGGAGCGGGCCACGCCGGCACGGCGTTGTCCGCAGCCTTGGGCATGTGCGCCGCGCGCGACCAGCGGAAGAGCGACGAAAACGTCGTCTGCATCTTCGGCGACGCGGCGCTGACCAACGGCATTTCCTACGAGGCGCTGAACAACATCGCGCCCACCACGAAGAAGTTCATTGGCATCCTCAACGACAACGAATGGAGCATCGCCAAAAACGTCGGCGCGATTTCCGCCTACTTGAACAAGGTCATCACCCACCCGCGTTACAATCGCTGGTCGAAGGATTTTGAGCGGTTCGTTCGCCGCCTGCCCAAAGGCGAAATCGCACTCAAGCTCGCCCACAAGGCCGAGGAAGGTTTCAAGGGCGCGATGGCCGAGGTCGGCCTCCAGCCGAGTGTCAGTAACATTGACTCCGATGGCCGCGGCGGCTACGGCAACAGCCTGCTCTTCGAGGAATTGGGTTTACGCTATCTCGGCCCGGTGGACGGTCACGACCTGCCGATGCTCATCAGCCTGCTCGAGTTCGCCAGGAATTACGACCGCCCCATCGTGCTGCACCTGCTCACCAAGAAGGGCAAGGGCTACGACGCGGCGTTGAAGTATCCCGAAAAATTCCACGGCCTCGGCCCCTACGACGTGATCACCGGCAATCCCGTTCTCGGAACACCCGGCGCGCCGCCAAATTACCATGACGTGTTCGGCCAGACGCTCGTCAAGCTTTGCCGGAAAGATAACACGCTCGTCGGTATCACCGCCGCCATGCCCAGCGGCACGGGGCTAAAGCATCTCGAAAAGGCCATGCCCGACCGTTACTTCGACGTCGGCATTGCCGAGGAGCATGGCGTCATTTTCGCCGCCGGTATGGCCACGATGGGGTTCCACCCCGTCTGCGCGATTTATTCCACGTTCCTCCAACGCGCCTACGATTGCATCCATCACGACGTTTGTCTGCAGGATTTGCCGGTGATTTTCTGCATGGACCGCGCCGGCCTTTCGGCCAACGATGGCCCGACGCACCACGGCTTGTTCGACATTGCCTATCTGCGCTGCCTGCCGAACGTCATCGCCATGTCGCCCAAAGACGAGGATGAATTGGCGGACATGATGTTCACCGCCACACACCAAAACCATCCCACGTTCATCCGTTACCCCCGCGGCACGGCGGAAGGCGTCCCGATCAAAGACCAACCCCAGCTCCTTGAAGTCGGCAAGGCCGAAGTCATCCAAAACTTTTCCAGCAACGGAAAACGCAAGGTCGCGTTGTTCGGCCTCGGTAATTTGAATTCAATGGCGCGCAAAGCGGCGACGCAACTGGCGGCGGAAGGGTTCGACGTGGCCGTCATCAACCCGCGCTTCACCAAGCCGCTCGACGCCGGCACGCACGATTTTTTCGGCCGCGCGGCGGATGTCATCGTGACAGTGGAAGATCATGCGTTGATGGGCGGTTACGGCTCGGCCGTGCTGGAAGCGTTCAGCGAAAAGGGCATCACCACGCCCGTCGTGCGCATCGGCTGGCCCGATCAATTCATCGAACATGCCACGACGCAGGACGAACTGCGTAGGAAATACGGCCTGTCCGTCGAGAACACCATCGCCAAAGTGAAGGCTCAATTCGCCGAAACGCTGGTGGCGACGAAGCTGTTCGGGGTGGCTTGACCGGTTTGAGACTCGTAAATCGCCAATCGCAAATCGTAAATTCAGAAATGGCCTACAAAGACATTGCTCCTCCAGCCGGCGGCAAAATCTCCATCAAAGCCGGCAAGCTCACCGTCCCCGATAAACCCGTCATCCCGTTCATTCGCGGCGACGGCATCGGGCCGGACATCTGGGCCGCCAGCGAGCGCGTGTTCGATGCCTCGGTGAAAAAAGCCTACGGCGGCAAACGCAAGCTCGTCTGGTTCGAGGTCTTCGCCGGCGAAGAATCCTTCAAGCGCTTCAAGAACTGGCTGCCCGACGACACGATCACGGCATTTCAGGAATATCTCGTCGGCATCAAAGGTCCGCTCACCACGCCCGTCGGCGGCGGCATCCGTTCCCTCAACGTCGCGCTCCGCCAGATGCTCGATCTCTACGTCTGCCTGCGGCCCGTGCAATATTTTCAGGGCGTGCCCTCGCCGGTGAAACACCCGGAGAAGGTGGACATGATCATCTTCCGCGAAAACACCGAGGACATTTACGCGGGCATTGATTATCAGGCCGGCAGCGTCGAGGCGAAAAAGCTCCTGGAATTTCTAAAAAGCGAGTTGCCCGCCGCGGTGAAGAAAATCCGCTTCGCCGCCGAGGCGCTCGATCAAATCGGCATCGGCATCAAGCCGGTGAGCCGTCCGGGCACGGAGCGGCTCGTGCGCGCCGCCTTGGAATATGCCATCCGCCACCAGCGCAAGAGCCTGACGATTGTCCACAAGGGCAACATCATGAAATACACCGAGGGCGCGTTCCGCGACTGGAGTTACGAACTCGCCAGGCGCGAATTCGGCGCCGTGGAGCTTGACGCCGGTCCATGGTGCAAAATCCCCGATGGCAAACCCGGCGCCGGCCTCGTCATCAAGGACGCCATCGCCGACATCACCCTTCAGCAAGTGCTCACCCGACCGACGGATTTCGACGTGATCGCCACGCTCAATCTCAACGGCGATTACCTCAGCGACGCGCTCGCCGCGCAGGTGGGCGGCATCGGTATCGCGCCCGGCGGCAACATCAATTACATCACCGGCCATGCCATCTTCGAAGCCACGCACGGCACCGCGCCGAAATACGCGAACAAGGACGTGGTGAATCCCGGCTCAGTCATCTTGAGCGGCGAAATGATGCTGCGCTACCTGGGCTGGACCGAAGCCGCCGATTTGATTCTGAAGGGCCTCAACGGCGCGATTGGCAGCAAGCGCGTCACCTACGACTTGGCCCGCCAGATGGAAGGCGCGACCGAGATCAAGTGCAGTGAGTTTGGCAGCAACATCATTGCGCACCTGTCGTGACCCGGAGCCGCCGACGTAAGCAGGCGGACACTCACATCGCAGCCCCGTCTCGTCAGAGCGGGGACTGTATTTCTTCGTCCAACCCCTCCGCAATCTGACGATGTGCGGCTACTTTCCCGGTAGGGCGCGTCACACCGTGCGCGCCGCTTGTGGCAACGTCATGCCCGGCGCGCACCGAGTGACGCGCCCCACCATCCTCGGTTCAGGGACACGATTCCCACCCACCAAACGATCCTGATTCGTCGCCGAACATAAATCACAAGGAATGCGATTTTGCTTGAAAGATTCAAGCCGCAGGACGACAACAGAGGCGCAGCCCGCGGCGGGTTGCCAATTCGGGGTATCGCATGATACCAACAATTACAAACTTTGAAAACAAAACTCCTAAACCTCATCGTCGCGCTGGCATTTGGCGCGGAGATCGTCACCGCCGCGCCGCTCGGCTCCACCTTCACTTACCAGGGCAAACTCGTTGCCACCGGCCAGCCCGCCAACGGCAGCTACGACCTCAAATTCACGCTCTATGACGACGGCTCGGTTGGCAACGTGGTGGGCGCGTCGCTGACCAATGCCGCCACCGGTGTCACCAACGGGTTGTTCACCGTCGCGATGGATTTCGGCAGCGGCGTGTTCGATGGCGATCCGCGTTGGCTGGAGATCGGCGTGCGCACCAACGGCGGCAGCGTGTTCACCACGCTTTCACCCCGCCAAGCACTCTCGGCGGTCCCGTATGCGATTTACGCGCCCAACGCCGGGAC
>JALOTT010000391.1 GCA_025457745.1 Verrucomicrobiota bacterium | reverse complement strand
GGCAATCCCTGCCGGCGTTGTTGGAGCGCCTCCACTCCCATCCGGGCCGCGGCCTGACCCTCCTCGCCCGCGCATGAACTCAAAACGAAAGACCTTGGCGTCAGCGGCGACTGTGGTTTGAGTCATCGTAACGACGGAGCATAGAAGGCTCACCGCGACCTGCGCAAAAACGGTTTCATATCAGATTTCCCGGTCAGCCGGTTCACGCCTTCTTGAGCACCTGCTTCGTGCCGTAAGGCGTACACTCGACCCGCGAGCGCAGGGCGTTGGCCTGCTCGTCGCCGATGAACACTTCCTTGACGGGATCCCAACGGAGCTTGCGTCCCAGTTTCATGCCGACCCAGCCGAGAATACAGGCGCTAGTCGAGCGATGGGCCTCTTCGACCGTTGTCACCGCCGGCTGGCGGCTCTGAATACTATTCAACCAGTCGAGGTGATGGTCGTCGCTCTTGTGCAGGCGCAGGTCGTTGGACCTGAATGTGTAGTTGAGAATCTTCGGGTCGCTGGCATCCAGCGCTTTGCCGAACGCAGTCGCCGGGTCGCTGGCAGTCGTCCTGGCGCTGCCACGGGTGACCCAAATCCAGCCGTCCGAGCCTTCGAACTTAATGCCGTTCGGGAATTTGTTATCGATGATCATCGTGGCTCCGTTGACGTACTTCATTTCGATATGGTACGGACCATGAACATTCCACAGGCCTTTCCTGGGAAACTCGGCCTTGCCTTCGATTTCAATCGGCCCCGTCAGCTCGGTGCCCATGCCCCAGTGCCCGATATCGACGTGGTGCGAGCCCCATCCGGTAATCATGCCCAGGCAGTAGGACTCGATGCGCAGCCAGCCCGGGCGGTCGGAAATGCTGTTCTGCGGATGCACCCGCTTCTCGGTGTAAGGCACCAGCGGAGTGCAGCCCAGCCACATCTCGTAATTCAGGTTGGGCGGCACCGGCATCTCGGGTTCCTCTTCCCCGGCCGGGTCGGTGGGCAGGCCAATTCGCACCGTGTGCACTTTCCCGATACGCCCGTTGCGCACCAGTTCGCACGCGAGCAGGAACTGCTTTCCGGAACGCTGCTGGCTGCCAATCTGGAAGATGCGGTTTTTGGACCTCACGATATCACTGACGGCGCGGCCCTCGGCCAGTGTCATCGAGAGCGGCTTCTGGACATAAATGTCTTTGCCCGCCAGCGCCGCCGCCAGCACCGGCTCGGAGTGCCAATGGTCAGGCGTGCTGACGGCCACCGCGTCAATGCGCGGGTCTTTGAGCAGCTCCCGATAGTCGCCGTAGCCCTTGACCTCGAGCGCCGCTCCGCTGCCCGTCTTGGCCGCGTAGTGTTTCTCGACGCGCTCTTTGGCGGCAGCCATACGCTTCGAGTCGAGATCGCAGACCGCCACAATCCGGGCGATGTCGTGTTTGAGAATGCCCGTCATGTCCATATCGTTCGCAATGCGGCCGCAGCCGATCTGGCCGATCTGGATCTTCTTGCTCGGCGCAGCCGCTCCCAGGACGGAAGACGGAATAATGGTGGGAAACGCTGTCGCCCCGGCCGCTCCGGCCACGGAAGCCTTCAGAAACTCACGACGGGATAAGCTCGGATTTGGTTTCATAAACATTTCTGGTTGAACTGACTTGGTTCTGACTTCATTCACGATTACTTGGAATCGCCCATGGCCCATCGAATGCCTCCCAGGATGTGTTTGCTCAGTTTGGGGTCGGAATAGTGTTCTTTCTTGTGGCCCAGCGAGGTGTACCAGGCGCGCCCGCCTTCAAACTCGTGCCGCCAGGCCAGCGGATAATCATCGCCAAACGCTTTGCCTGGAAACTGGGCTTTGCCCGCATCCTTCACCGTCGTCAAATCCCCCACCAGCAGCACATGGCGACCGTCCGGGATGTTGTCCACGTAGTAAAACTCATCGGTCCACTCAAAGCTGGCCGGCAGATGGGCGGTTGAAATGTCCGTGGCGTCCTTCACCTTCAGCGTAAATGTTTGCATCGCCGCGTGGCGTTTGAATTTGCCGCCGATCAGCGCCCAAAACCAGGGCCACTTGCGCATCGAACCGGTCGCGGAGTGAATCCCAACGAAGCCGCCGCCGGCGTGGATGTAATTCTGCAGCGCGGTCTTCTGCTCTTCGGTATCAAAGATTTCGTTGTTCGTGTTATCGAACACCAGCGCCTTGTATTTCTTGAGATTGTCACCGGTGAACACCGCCGGATCGTCCGAAACGTCCACCAGGAAATTGTTGTCGGCGCCGAGTTTTTTGAGCGCGACAACGCTCGCGGCGATGTTGTCGTGGACATACAAATTGGTCCTGGTCTGGTTCTTGGTATAAACCAGCACCCGGCGCTCCGGAGCAGCCGCCTGCGCCGGCAGAATCAGGCTGGCAAGAAGAGCGAAGGTGAATCCGAAAGCAAGTATTCGATGTGCGGCAGACACAATCAATTTTGAGTGACTTGATGTATATCGTGCGGGCGTTCCCGGCGAGTTCCCCCCGAGGCAGCCTGTGGGGTCATTATCCGCGGCAGCGGAATTTGATCAAGATGAATCTTGAGTCGGAATAAACGCCGAAACGAAAGGGTGGTGAGCAAGCATGTTATACGTGTGGCGGGTCACCGCCGGGGACTTTCTCCTGTTACTGGTGTGGGCGTTGCACCTCCTCGTCCGGAAACAGGGCGGCGCAGGTGAGCGAACGGAGGAAAGGACCGTGGGCGATAAACCCGGATCGGAAGAGGATCTTCCGCCGTGAGTTCGGGAGAGACCGGCCGACTGGGCCGCGGGGTGATTATTCTGCCCCGACGCGGAAGCCTTCGCGTTTGAGACGGTCACGCAAGCGAGCGATGTGTTGCGCGTCGCGCGTTTCGACAACGCAGTGCACTTTCACGGTGGTGAGGTCGTCAGTTGCAAACGCGCGGTCGTGGGCGATACCGATCACGCTGGCGACTTCCTCCGCGACCAACCCGGCGACCCGCACCGGCTTGGTCGCCGCCGCGACGGGATGGCTCACGGCCAAGGTGGCCAGGAGGAACAGAGGGATGAGTTGAGTGGTTTGTTTCATGGCTTGAAGCGTTCGGCTTTTGCTTTGGTATTGAGGCGTGTTTTATCACGTCTCAAACCGGTTTTCAGTTATTTGTCGCCGTCTCTTTCTCATCCGGGATTTCCGATATTGGCTCTCACTGTGCCGTGCTTGGGCCGTCAGGGCATGGTCATGCGCGTCAAGGCTTGGCCGGGTCTTCGGCCGGAGGCGGTTTGACGCGGACATTTTCGGAGAGGTTGCGATTTTGCGGCAGCACCCGGATGGTGTTCAGCCAGGCAGCACAGCGATCAGGCCAAGCCTGGGCGTCCTTCGTAGAGCGCAGTCCGTAGCCGTGCCCGCCGGTCGGATAGAGCGCGAATTCGTGGGGCACCTGGGCGGCGGCCAACGCTGCGACATACAACTTGCTGCCAGAAACAAAGTTCTTGTCATCCTCGGAGTGCGCAATGAAGGAGGGCGGCACTTTCCCCGAAACTGTCAGGTTGTGCGCGAGGTGTCCCTTGTCCCCGAGGTAGGCGGGATAGACCAGCACGGCGAAATCGGGGCGGGCATCCAGCCGGTCAACCTCGTCAAGCGGCGGGTAGGAGGCGATGCCGTGGGTGGTGCTCAACCGGGCGCAGAGATGCCCGCCAGCAGAGAAACCCATCACGCCCACGCGCGCGCCGTCAACATTCCATTCCTGCTGTCGGGCGCGCACCAGGCGCACGGCCCGCTGGAGGTCCTGCAAGGCCCCGTCCCGATTCTTGGGGACGCGGTATTTCAGGACAATGCCCGTGATGCCGAGCGTGTTCAGCCAGGCGGCGACCTCGGTGCCTTCCTTGTTCATGGCCAGAATCTGGTAGCCGCCGCCGGCCGCAGCGCCGTCGCCGGGCATCTTCCCGGCGGGCCAAACCGGGACCACCACTGGCGCTTCGGCGGCGGGTGCAGCGAACCCGAGCAACGGTGCAAGCAGCAGGGCGGTGAGGGTGAAGGTTGTGAGTTTGTTCATGTGGTGATTGGCTTCTTTCGTTTACTTCAGTCGGACCTTCAGCATGCCCACGTTCCGGTATTCCTTCCACCCCTTTGATTCCCCCTCCTTGCTACGTTGAAATCCCGTGTAGAACATGGTGAACGTCCCGTCTGACTCTTCCACCAATCCCAGCGGCGTCCGGATATCACGGACCCAAAGTTTGGTGCAGTCGACCTCCAGTTGCTTGGCGACCGACCAATGCACCCCGTCTGCCGAATCGGCGTAGCCGATCAGGTGCCCGTCCATTTGGTAGCTTTTCGCCGGCTTATTTTTCAGGGTATCGAAAACGGCCACATATCGGCCGCTCTTGAGTTTGGTCACGACGGGATTTTCCGTTCCCAACTCGCCACTCAAGGTGACCGGATTCAGACCATTCTCCCGCTTCCACGGCCCCGCGAGGCGCTCCGCTGAAAGGAGGCCAGCACTCCACCACGTCCGATGATCAGCACTGCCATAGAAGGCCATCCTCTTGCCATTCGCGGAATAGGGGAAGATGGAAGCGCATCCCGCTCTCCCTTCCCACTCGGGACTCGGCTTCAGGAGCTCCTCATGATCGCCCCAAGGACCATGGATGCCTTCCCTGCCATTCGTTTTGGAGACGGCGCGCCAGATTCGGCCGTAGTCGTTCGGGGTATAGGACACGTAGAAAATATTCCATCTGCCCTCTTCCTCGTTATAGACCGGCATGGGCGCCCATAGCGCGCTGCGGATGTCGTTCGGATCGCTGCTGCCGCTGGATTCAAGCATGGTATCACGGCGGGTCCAGGCCAGTCCGTCCGGACTGGTCCAGTGCGCCAGCACCATCTTGTCATGCACGGGGTCGCCCACCATTTTGGAGGTGAACAAGTGGTAGACCCCATCGAGTTTGAGCACGCAGCCGCCTTCAAAGCCATACTTGTTGTGCTCGGTGCCCGGCATGCCTTTTGCAATCACGGGTTCCTCCCGCTGCTCGATGATACTCAGGGTGATGCCGCAAGGCGGCTCTTCTTTCGTGAACTGGGAAAGCTTGTTGGTTTGCGTCCACGCCACTCCCCCCGTGGACAGCAGCGCCGCGACCATTCCAATTACGATTCGTTTCAGGTGAGTTCCTTTCATTCTATTTCAGGTCAATTGACAGGGCGCAGCATCACCGGGCCAGGCCGGCCGGACTTGCTTCGGGCCATATCCCCGGCCCCTGCTGCTGGCGGCGTCAAGCGCGGCCAGCGGCGCGAGCAGCAGCGCGGTGAGCGTGAACGAGTTGCGTTTGTTCATGTGGTGATTGTGTTGTTTACTTCCGCGGCAACTTCACAATGGTCAGGGAATGGAGTGGCCAGATGGAAGTGGCTTGCTGGTGATCAGCCCGATCCCCCGGCCTTTGTTTCCCACCGCGCAGTAGTAGAGGTAAAACGTCTCGTTCTTCGGGTTGTAAACCAGTGAAATCTTGTGCGCGTATTGTTTGTCCAGCCCGCTGGGATTACCCCCTGCCTTGTAGAGCGGTTCGGGATGCGCCGTCCAATGCACTAGCAGACTGTCGGACTTAGCCGCAGAAAGATTTTTGAGAATGTTTTGAACAAAAAGGGGCAGGAAGGATCCAACCTTCATGCCTGCACGTTTCGT
>JALOTT010000060.1 GCA_025457745.1 Verrucomicrobiota bacterium | reverse complement strand
TTGTTTGTGGTCGTTGCTCATCGTCTTTTCCGGGTCAGGAAAAGTATCTCAGCTCAGACCCTCCCGCAAAAAGGACATTCCGACGGAAGCAGAACAATCCAAGAAAGGCACGAAGAACGTTGGCACGGTTAAAACTGCGCTTTCTTCACAATCGGAGCGTGCAGGTGGCTGCACTGATTAATTCACCATATGCAGTGGTTAACGATGGGGCTCACAGCTGCAAGCTCTTAACTTATTACATCAAGCCGGTGGAGCAGATAGCGCAATTGAGAGCGAACTACACTGACATACGAGTATTCTCACTGGCCACTGGCAGCGAAATCGGAGACCCGGGCCAATTGACAAGTATTCAGGACGCATGGCTTTACTATTTGTGCAGAATGAAATAGGCAATCGCTCAAACGGGCAGTTCTGGAAGGTGGCAGTGGGTGGTCAATAGTATCGTGTGTTGCTTATGCTCACCTCACCAAGCCGAGAACGAAACGCCATTTCGCGGCCAGCCTGACTTATGAGCACCGCAGACCAAATTGTTGTTTGCGCCGGCATCGTGCCCGATCCGTTGCAGAGGCTTGAACCCGCCCGTTGATTTACGATTTCCGATTTGAAAAGGCTGGATTGACATATCCTTAAAAGGTCAGTATAAGGTGACTATGAAATTGATCGCCATTCAGGATTTGAAGCAGCCGCGCCAGTTGAAGGAGCGGTTGCTGGCCGAGAAGGAACTGCTGCTGACCAGCGATGGCCGACCCGTGGCGGTGCTGGTGAACGTGGACGCCTCGGAAGACCCGGAGACGATGATCCAGTCCATCCGTGATTCGCGCAGCCGGCTGGCCTTGAGCCGGGTGCGGGAGGCGGCGGCACGCAGCGGGTCGGCCCGGCTGTCATTGGCGGAAATCAATCGTGAGATCGCCGCCACCCGCAAGGCACGGCCAGCTTCCCGGAAATGAACCGCGCGGTGTTTGACACGAATGTGGTGGTGTCGGGATTCCTGTCGCCCGCCGGGCCGCCGGGCCGCATTGTGGAATGGTTGCGCAATGGTGAGGTGCAAGCGGTGGTGGATGACCGGATCATGGCTGAATATGCCGAGGTGTTGGCGCGACCGTTTCTTCGGCTGCCGGTCGCCGAGGTGGAACTGGTGCTTGCCTCCATCCGCACCCAGGCGTTTGCGGTGGAAGCAGCGGCAATTCACCTGACGCGCGAATTGCCGGACCCGGACGATGCGCCGTTTCTGGAGTGCGCGCAAACGGCCGGCGTGCCTTTGGTCACGGGCAATATCCGCCATTTTCCAAAGTCGGCGACCAAAGGGGTGAGCGTGCTCACGCCCGCACAATTCGTCGCGTCTCTACGCGGCCAACCTGATTTGTGAGCACCGCCGACCAAATCGTCGTTTGCGCCGGGATCGTGCCCGATCCGTTGCAGACGCTTGAACCCGCCCATTGATTTACGATTTGCGATTTGCGATTGCCGATTTGAAGAGTGAAGTGCTGTTGCCCGCCGTCCTCGATCCGTGGCCGGCAGCGGGGACTTCTTCAACATCCTGAGTTACGCGTCGCGCTCGGTCGGGTTTGCCAGCAGCAGCGCCAGCGCGTTGGGCCTCACCGAATCCTACATGCCCGCGAGCCTGTTGCTCATCGCCGGCAGCAACGCGTTTCCCAGCCTGGCGTTCACGGTGGCGGGCGGCAACACGCAGACGGTATTGGTTGCCCATCGGCGTGATGGAGTCCACGAACGGGATTTGGAGATTTCTGGATACTGGGGCGAGCAATCAGCCATATCAGTTCTATCGCGTGGAGCAGTTGCCGTAGCCTCGTAGCAGCGGGCGTGAGTCCGCTCCATTTGAGATTCGAGGAAGTCAGAGCCTCCTTACGTCGGCTGCTGCGGAAAAGGAAGGCGAGTGCGGAATTACATATTTGGGGCGTGCAAATCGCCGGGCGGTGTGTACATTAGCGCCATGAGCATGGTTGAAGCAGAGATTTTGACGCGTGTCATTGCACCGGACGATCCGCGTTTGGAAAAGCAGGCGGCCCAAGCCATCCTGGCGTTGGGGTTCAAGTCCGCGGACCAGCGGCGCATGGATGAACTGGCGACGAAAGCGCGTCTGGGAACCTTGGGTGACGATGAGCGCGCCGAGGCTGACAGTTACGAGCGCGTTGGGCATTTCGTCTCCCTGCTCAAATCGAAAGCCCGACGAGCACTCGCATCCGCTTGATCCGGATGGAAGCCGAATTGCGAAGGTTGGTTTGGGAACGCGCGAGCCGTCGCTGCGAATACTGTCAAATGCGGCAGGAGTTCGATGAACTGACCTTTCAAATCGAGCACATCGTTCCCCGGAAACATCACGGTGGCGATGACGCGGACAATCTGGCCCTGGCGTGCTTTGCGTGCAACAACCACAAGGGGACCAACCTGAGCGGCATTGATACGCAGACGGGCGAAATGACCCGTTTGTTTCATCCGCGGCAGGACAAGTGGGAGGAACATTTCAAATGGAAGGAAGCCATGCTGGTCGGGCGCACGCGCATAGGCCGGGCGACGGTTGACGTATTGGCAATCAATTTGTCTTACCGGAGCGAGTTGCGGATGGCGCTGATTGAGGAAGGTGTTTTTCCGTAAGCCGGCCGCACCCCCCGCGCGCCGGGACATTGAAGATTGAAATTGGCGGTCGCGCGCCGTTGCACGGGATCATCTCCGGTGGCTTCCGCACGAACGGTGCGTTCAAGCTCTGCATGGCGGGCGAGACGGGCCGCAGCTACCAAGTTTTTACCAGCACGAATCTTGGCGCGACGAACTGGGTGGTGATAGGTGTCATGGAATCCACGAATGGAATCTGGAGATTTCTTGATACTGGCGCGAGCAATCAGCCGTTCCGATTTTATCGTGCGGAGCAACTACCCTGAGCCTCGTAGCCGCCGAGGTAAGGAGGCGGAAAGCTGCGAGAATCAAAGCCAAGGTCCGCCTCGTCACTTCGGCGGCTACATTAACTTCAGCGCGCCCACGCCTTCACCAATTCCGGGAACTGACAGTTTTCGCAGATCGCGTTCGAGTGGTCGCAGAAATCCCGGACGACTTGCATCAAACCCTGTTGCTCCGCCGCGCCGTTCAAAGCGCGCCGCGCTACGCCGCCGAGCAGACGCTGCCGCGCCAGCCGCAGCAACGCATTGTCCTCTCCAGATGGCCACGCGAAATAACGGCGTTCGATTTCGTCCCGCAAAGCGGGACTTTTCCCCTTCGTTGCGCGCGCCCAGAGCCACGGCAGGATCACGTTCACGGCGAGGTCGGTCACGCGCGTGGCGCCCAGCAGCGGCTGCGGCTTCTGCAAACGCGCCGAACGAAACGTCCAGTGCCACGACCAAAACTCGTCGCGCGCGACCTGCAAAACTTGCAGCAGCGAATCGAGCAGTTCGTTGTCCGGTAATTCGGTGGCACACCAATGTTCGAGCTTCGCCGGCAGATCTCCCACGGCCAGCCAATGTGCCGCGAGCGCCAGCCGGCGTTGCGGGTGGTTGGCGGGACGCAAGCCGTGAAACTTCCACACGGCACGCGGCAACGCGCAATCCGCGAGTTCGTCGCGCTCGCGCCACCAGCAATCCCAGACGCGGCGCAAGTAGCCGTCACCGCTCACTTGGGCGCGGGTCAGTTCGGCGGGCAGCAATCCGCTCAAGCCCAGCAGTCGCGCCTGCATGGCGAGCGGCAACGTTTCCCCTCGCGCCCAAGACCCGCGCGTTTCGGCGAGGCAGTGCATGGGCCAGACGTTGTGTTTGTAGCCCAACGCGCGGAACAATCCTTCCCACAGCGCCTGTTCCCAGCCCGCGTGCCGGGCGCGCGCCTGGAACTGCGCCGCCTTGGCCTCGAAACGCACCTGCGCTGCCTGGCGCAAGAGTTCGCTCACTTGCACCGCCGGCAATTCGCGCAATGGCGCCGTGCATTTGCCGCGCAGATTTTCCGGCAGCGACTTCGCGGGTTCACGTTCCAGCCACAGGCTCAGTTCGCCGAGCGGCGCATCCAGGACGGAACGCAATGACAACGTCGCCGGCGGTGGTTGGAGTTCAAGCTTCAGCTTGTTCGGCGCTTCCTTTCCCGAACACACGGAAGCGTGAACTCCAACGTCATCCCAGACGACGTGGAGGAGAACATTTTGAAACGCCGGATTGCGATCATGGCCGTGCGCATGCCAGCCGCTCGCCCGGATGTCCACTTCCACGTCACCCGAACGCGCCGCGGCATCGCCGATTTGCATGACCGCGCCGCGAAAATCCGGCCCGCCCTCGACGCTGACGAAACCAGGATGAAGCACGCGCACCGTATCACCGTCCACCGTCCTCAGTTGGTCGCGGCGCAAACGTTGGTGCTGCCAGATGGCTTGCAGCAGACGCTCCGGCGGCGAGTCGCGGTCTTCGTTCAGGACGCTCGCGGCACCGGCGCGCACGCGCCATTGGGCGAAAAAATTGTTGGCGACCAAGAACACTTGGGATTGCTTTTGCGCGGTTGGCCTAGCAAAGTCAAGCGCAGGAACGGAGCGCGGCGGTCACGCCGGTTCGCCGCGCGACCGGGTGGGCGCTCGAATCGGCAGTTTGAATGGTGTGGCCGCTGACAATGAAGCGGGCTGAACCGCGCTTACTGCTGCGGCGAGGGCGTTTTATTTTGAACGAATCCAAAGGCGATTTTGCCTGTTGATATGCGTATGAAGCGACATCACAAGATTTCTATTGCGCACCGGCTGGCGAGTTTGGCGCTTGCCGGCTCGCTGATGTTTGGCTTTTGTCCCCTGCCGGCCGTCACACCGGAAGCCGACATCCGCCGGGACGCGGCGGTTGCGGCCACCGAGCAGGTCATGCCCTGCGTCGTGAATATTGCCACGGCCACGATTGTCGAGGTTCCCGATTTTTATCAGGACCTGCTGCGCCAGTTTTACGGCCAGCAAACGCCCGCCCAGCGCCAAGAGAAACCCTACGAGATTGGTTCGGGCGTGATTATTGACGAAGAGGGCTACGTCCTCACAAACCTGCACGTGCTGCGCCGGGCCTCGCGCGTGCAGGTGAAACTTTGGGACGGGCGTGTCTATGACGCCGACCCGCTCGTGGCCGCCAAGCAGAAAGACGTGGCGCTGCTGAAACTGCGCGCCAAGCCCGGTGAAAAATTCAAAGCCATCCGGTTCGCCAAAGACGACGACCTCCTGCTCGGCGAAACCGTGCTGGCATTGGGCAATCCTTACGGCCTCGGCGGTTCGGTGTCGCGCGGCATTTTGAGTTCGAAGAACCGCCGCCACGTTTCCGGCAATGAACCGCTCGATGTCGAGGACTGGCTGCAAACGGACGCCGCCATCAACCCCGGGAACAGCGGCGGGCCGCTCATCAACGTGCGCGGTGAACTCATCGGCATCAACGTGGCCGTGTATCGGGAGCAGCTCGGCATGGGCGTGGGGTTTGCCATCCCGGTAAAGCAGATTTCCGCCGCACTCGCGGAATTTTTCACACCGGAAGTTGCCAACACGCTCTGGTTCGGGGCGCGTGTAGTTCAGGCGGGCACGGATCCGCTCGTCATCAGCGCGGTGCAAAATGGCAGCCCGGCGGACCTGGCCGGTTTGCGCGCCGGCCAGCGCATTGTCCAAGTGAACGGCGGAACACCGAAAGACCTCGTGGATTTTCATCGCCTCGTCACCGCGAACAAGAATCACCTCGCCGTGCTGCAAGTCGAACAAAACGGCGAGCGGCGCGCGGTGAAAGCCCAACTCGTGCCGTTCGACGATTTGATCCGCCAGAAGCTCGGCCTGGTGTTGCTTAATCTCACCTCGCAAACGGCGGCCAGTTCTCCGGTCAAACCCGGCCAAGGTCTGTTTATCGAAGAGATTGAAAAACACAGCCCGGCGGACAAGGCGCAGTTGCAACGCGGTTTTTTGCTGACCGCGATTGACGACCGCGCCACGGGCGACCTGATCAGTGTGGCGGACATCCTCTCGACGAAGAAATCCGGCGACCGCGTGCGGCTGGCGGTTGTCGTTCCGCGCCGGATCAACAACAGCTACGTCGAGTACCGGCCGGCCAGCGTCACCTTGGTCGCACGATGAGGAGTTTTTATTCGCCCGCCGCCCGATAACCTGGCTACACTTCGCGTTGCGCCTCCATGAACAACGGCACGATGATTGAAGTGGTCAATTTGACCAAGCGTTTCGCGGGTCGCACCGCGGTGTCGGACATTTCCTTCACCGTCGGGCGCGGCGAAATCGTTGGCCTGCTCGGCCCCAACGGCGCGGGCAAGAGCACAACGATGCGGATTCTTTCGTGCTTCCTGCCGGCGACTTCGGGCACGGCGCGCGTGGCGGGATTGGACGTGTTCCGGTATTCGCAGGAAGTCCGGCGGCGCATCGGCTACATGCCGGAAAACAATCCGCTGCATCCCGACATGCGGGTGCGCGAGTATCTGAAATTTCGCGCGCGGCTCAAGGGGCTCCGCCGGAGACGCTCGCGGGAACGCGTGGACGTGGTGATGGAACAATTCGGCCTGTCCGACGTGAGCCGCCGCATCATCGGCCAACTCTCGAAAGGCTACCGCCAGCGCGTCGGCCTGGCCGATGCGCTCGTACATGAGCCGGAACTCATCATTCTCGACGAGCCAACCATCGGCTTGGACCCGCACCAGATTCGCTCGGTGCGCCAGCTCGTTAAAGGCTTGGCAGGTTCGCACACGGTGCTGATTTCGACGCACATTCTTCCGGAGGCGGAAATGACGTGCAACCGGATGCTCATCATGCTTGAAGGCCGCATCCTTGCCGCCGACACGCCTGAGAATTTGCAGAAACTGATGGCCGGTAACAGCCAGGTCATCGCCGAAATCGCCGCGCCGCCGGACGAGTTGCGCGAATGTTGGTCGCTGATGCCGGAGGTCGAGCAATTCAACGTGTCGCCCGCCGAAGGCGATTACCAACGGTGCGCCTTGACACCGCGCACGGGGCACGATCTACGGCCGCAGATTTTTTTGCTGGCGCGCGAGCGCGGCTGGGCGTTGCGCGAATTGACGCGCAACCGCCATTCGCTCGAAGATATTTACGTACAGGTGACGAAACCGGACGAGGAGGAGGGCTGATGCGAACGTTTATCACTCTCACCCGGCGCGAACTGGCCGCTTATTTCGTCTCCCTCACCGGCTACGTCATCATTGCGGCGGCGACGTTTCTTGTCGGGCTGAGTTTCGTCGTGCTATTGGAGCAGTTGGGCAACGACCCTTCGCCCATGCCGGTGACCGAGCTGTTCTATGTCACACAATTTTTTTGGCTCATCGTGATGCTGGCCACGCCGGTGATCACGATGCGGCTGTTTGCGCTGGAAAAGTTTTCCGGCACGTTCGAGACGTTGATGACCACGCCCGTCCGCGATGCGACCGTGGTGCTGGCCAAATTCTCGGCGGCGCTGATTTTTTACGTCGCGATGTGGCTGCCGGTGCTCGCGTGCCTGTTCGTGATCCAGCATTACGCGCGGCAATCCGAGGCGCTGGAACCCGGCACGCTGGGCAGTCTTTACCTGGGCATCGCGCTGTTCGGCGCGTTGTATCTTTCGCTGGGCTGCTTCGCCTCCGCGCTCACCCGCAGTCAGATGGTGGCGGCAATGGTAACGCTCATGCTGGGCGTGAGCTTGTTCGCGCTGGGCTATCTGGCGGACAAAATCCCGGCGGACGCGCCGTGGCTGGCGCAGATGTTGAGCCGTTTCGCGCTGTTTGACCAGATGCACGATTTTACCCGTGGGGTGGTGGACACCCGCACGGTGATTTTGTACGCCAGCCTCGCGTTTTTCTTTTTGTTCCTGACCTTGCGCGCGGTTGAAAGCCGTCGCTGGAGGTGACATGAGCGACGGAACTCCAATCCAGAAAAGTTTTTCCCCGTGGAAACGATGGGGTTTTGGGTTGGACCTTGTGATCCGCACCGCGCTGGTGCTGGTGGTGGTGGTAATGGTCAATTATCTCGGCGGCCGCTGGTATCAAAGGTATTATCTCAATTCGTCCACGCGCATTGATCTATCGCCGCGCACCGTGGGGCTGCTGAAATCCATCACCAACGAGGTGAAGGTCACGCTCTTCTACGACCATGACCATCCGCTCTATACCTCTATTTCCGCGCTGCTCAACGAATACCGCGACGCCAATCCACACTTTCACGTGGCTACGGTGGATTACCTCCGCGACGCCGGGGCCGCGGAGAAAATCAAGATTGATTACAAAAATCATCTGGCGGGCGTCACCAACAAGAACCTCATCATCTTCGATTGCGACGGGCGCGTGAAGATCGTGAACGGCAACGGGCTGGCGGAATACATGCTCGAACAGGTGCCGAACGAAACGGAGCGCGAGTTCCGCCGCAAACCCACCGCGTTCCTGGGCGAGAAAATGTTCTCATCGGCGCTGCTAACCGTCACCAGCCCCAAGCCGCTCAAGGCGTACTACCTCACCAACCACGGCGAGCACCGGCTCAATGGCACTGAGGAAGCCGGCTATCTGACGTTCAACTCCGTCCTGGAGCAGAATTACATCCGGGTGGAAACGCTATCGTTGCTCGGCACAAACACCGTGCCCGGAGATTGCAACCTGCTCATCATTGCCGGCCCCACCGCGCCACTCGGCGACGCCGAACGGGAAAAGATTGACGACTACCTTCATCAGGGCGGACGCCTGTTCGCGCTGCTCAACTTCGCCTCGCTCGCGCGCCCGACGGGGTTGGAAAAAGTCCTGGCGGGTTGGGGCGTGGAGGCGGGCGACAGCACTCTCACCGACCCCAACAACACCACTGGCCATTCCGATCTCATCGCGCTGGATTTCAGCGATCATCCCATCGTTAATCCGCTCATCGGTTCCCCGTTGCATCTGGTTTTGCCGCGCGCGATGAGCCGGCTGAATGTAGGCAACCCGCCCGCCGACGCGCCGCGCGTTGAGGAACTTGCCTTCACCAGTCCGGCGGCGACGGCGGGTAACGGCGGCGCGCGCACACCCAGGCGATTTTCGCTCGCCGTCGCGGTCGAGAAAGGCCGGGTTCCGGGAGTCATCACTGACCGCGGTTCGACGCGCCTCGTCGCCGTGGGCGATTCGCAATTCCTCGACAACCAGATGATTGAATCCGCCTGCAACAAGGATTTTCTTGGCTATGCGATCAACTGGCTGCTCGAGCGGACGCAACTCATGCAAGGTCTCGGGCCGCGGCCCATCAAGGAATTCCGGCTGACGATGACAAAGTCGCAGATGCGCGCGACGCGATGGATTTTGCTGGCCGGGATGCCGGGGGCGGTGCTGCTGTTTGGCGGCTTGGTCTGGCTGCGCCGGCGAACGTAGAATAAAACGGTGCAGCCGGCGCGGCAGTTTGAAAAAGTCATGGCCAGAGCAATTGATTCGCGCTTTGCTAAAACCAGTTTCCGTGTAACTTTCGCGCATTGCCACAAATCTTGAATGACAAACCATACCGATGAGCGCCGTCATCACACTCCCAGCGAGTCACTACTCCGCTGCGTCGGTCGCCCCGTTGAAGGAATGGGGTTTTCTCACCAGCGGCGGCGACCGCATTGGTGTTACCCGCGAAGGTTTGCTCCAAATTGACCGCCTGCTGCACGAGTTTTTCAAACCGAATCACAACACTGGACACCATGCCTGACACCAACTCCACCAACTTCGCTTACCCGCTCTCGGAATTTTACTCCCGCGCCAAGCTGCCGCCGCCCCGCATCGAAACGGTTCCCGCTGACGCCGTGCCCGAACCATTCCGCCCGCTGCTCGTGCACAGCAACGATATGACGCTGATACTGGAGGACTTTCACAAAAACCCAATCCACCTGGAAGTTCTCAAAAGCGAGCAGCGTGGCGGATTTTATTTCCGCGAAGTGGTGTTGCGCCTGAACCACGATGAGAAACCCGTCGAGCTCGTGGCGAACAAGATTTTTCTCCCTCTGTTTCCGGAAGAGGCACAGGAGTTGATTCTGCTCGAACAGGTCCCCTTGGGCCGCATTCTCAAGGAGTGCGGCGTGCGCCATAAGACCGAAGCCCGGCATTTCCTGCGCGTCGAACCGGACGAACTCATTGCGCGCGCGTTTGAGCTGGAGCAACCCGTGACGCTCTACGGCCGCAAGACCGTGATTTCCAACCTGCAAGGCAAACCGCTCTCGGAGATCGTGGAGATTTTGCCGCCGGTCGGTGCATCGTAACTTTAATCGCAAGCTTTCGCTTAAGCTTGTCCTCATTTGTGCCAGCGGCGCGGGTGGAGCGCCGGGTAATTCGGTGTAATTCGATTGGAAGCCCGCGACCAGTCTGTTACGTTTCCTTCAGCGAACAACTGAACCGAGAGGAACAAACATGCCACAGGCCATCATGGACCCCGGCGAAGTCCGGCGCTTCGCGGAAGAACTGAAACGGTTCAACATCGAAATCCAGAACCGCATGGCGCTGTTGCAGGCGCGCTTGCCGGATGTTGCGACCGAGGCCACGGAGCATCTCGCGATCTGTCACCCGTGCATGGGGCGCACACTCCGCACCGGTCAGACATCGAAAATACGCTCAGTCGCCTGTAATTTACGGCGACCAAATGCCAAAATCGGGAGAGACGGGCTTGCGGGAGTTGAGAAATGCTGGCGTCACGGTGGAACATCTTGAACCAACTGAGACCGTCTTCGAAAAGGAAATCAAACCATGAAAACCCCAAGTGTAATCAGCAGGGCGGTTGCAATCGTCATTGCAATCGGCGCGTTAGCCGTCACGAATTCTCGCGCTCAACTTCAATTCACTGATATACGTGCCAAGGAACTCGGAAATATTCAACTATATTGGCAAAGCGATACGAACGCGTTGTATCGGATTGAGTGCACTTCCGAATTACCCGACACCACCGTTTGGAGGGTTTTATATGATTGGTATCCTTCGCACGGCGGCAACACGCTTTGGATGGACGCTGGAAACGGCATGACGACGCCAGAAATCCTTCCGCCACGGCAAGACCCGATGCGATTCTACCGTCTTGTGCAGATCGGAACCAACACACCCTCTGACCTGCCGCAAGTCGCGATTGTTTCACCGACAAATAATTCGCTCGTCACGGGAGACATCAGCGTCGGCATCTCGGTTGTTTCGACTTCCTCGATTGACGGAATCCGTTGGTTTGTTGATGGCGCCGAACATAATCGCGCCAGTGGACATTCGACTTCGAACTCCCCGCTGAATACTTGCCAATGGGCCAATGGCCAACACCTCTTGTTCGCGACCGTTGAGAATGACACAGGTGGCGAAACCACAGACCCCGCAGATCAAAATGGGAACCCAAGGTTCAGCGTCGCGGTCACACCTTATCACTATCTCAATTTCAGCAATTTCATTTCAGATTTTCGAGCATCATCAGTTTTTGTCTCGCCGCAGAATTCAGAGACGCAAACTTTCACGGCAAAGTTCGAAGGCTACTCGATTTGGACTTTGGCCTTTGTTGAATTCCTGTCCAGTAACGTGGTTCGAACTGTCACCGGAACGAACACAACTATGCGATTCGATTGGGATGGCACCGACGGCACAAATGCGCTGCCGAATGGCATCTATCGAGTTTTTCTGCACGCACAGGAAACCGCGGGGCAGGATTTCGCGAGCCAAAGCGGCGAGCCAACTGCACCGTTCGGAGCGCTGTATTGGGAAGAGGACCGGGAGAGTGGAGATATGGTCTATTACGTGAAACCGCCACCGCTGCCACCGGAATTGGAAAAGGAAAGCGCTCCCCGGCCACTGATGCAGATACGTATCCCGACGCAATCCATTTCTGAAAACAACATGAGCACGTCAAGTGGTTCTGAAACCGCTTTTGAGCCAGAGGACGGCGGTGGTGATCGCTCGCAAACGACGGAACTCCAACCGCCACGCATCATCAACTTATTTGGTGGCAGCTTCGGCGTTGTATATCAAGGCCACCACCCGGGCGTAGGAGGTCCATTTGCCGCCCCGCCAAACGGGCACGGTGGTAATGTCCAACTGCCAGGCTATACTGGCCCCTACCCCCGATTGAATACACCGTCCATAATTGCAGAAAACTTTTCGTTTCGGATTCAGCGTGGCGGTGTTCGCAAAGGATTCATCCTCGGCAATGACGACGTTACGGGGAATATGCTCCGCGCTCCGCTTTATGGCGGGTCGGAAATCTTTGAGCAGGTGAACATCGGTTTGATTATCGGGCACGACGTTTACGGTGTCAGTGGGGACTTCACAATTGCGGCGAATGGGCCAAGGACAAGCTATTATCCGATCTATCACACCGGGGGCACTGGGTATGATTGGGTGCAATTGTCAGCGTGCATCTTTGGACGCGGGGCGAATCTTCGCTGGATGGGCCACCTTAGCTGTAATAATTTGCAACCAGACGTGTACGACGACATGTACAACAAACTTGCGCTACCGATTGGCGACAATCTCCACTTTTTCATGGGTGCCAGCACCGTCAGTTTCATGGTGGCGGATTTTGGGACCATATTTGCCGACAGTATTGCCATTGGAGGAAACGCGCCAATCATGTCAATTAAAGACGGCTGGTTCTACGCAGGCCATCAGACTCAGATCGGAAAGAATAACCCGAATGGAAGAACCGTACGATTCCGCGTTGCCGGATGGGGCGATACATTCGGTGACACCTTGTATGAGTACGTGGATCCGAATTCAGGCGATCCCTCCGACATCACCTACGTAGAGGAACAAATCTATCCATGAAGCTATCGTCCGCATGGGTCGCACTTCTTGGCGCAATGGCCGCCAGTGGTGAAGACCTGCCGCTGGATAGATTAGGCGGACGCCTCGACGCCAAAGGCGCGGAAGTCGCTTGGGAGGTTCGGGCAACGAACCTCCCCGCCTCGCTGAAAATCTACAAAGTGCTCACCAGAAAGTTTTCCGCCTCGACGGTCTCACTTTTGATTGAAATGGCGGCGTTCAATAACCCCGAAACGGTTGAGGCTGCATTGAAGGGGGCGGTTGACGGAAAAGAATCGCGCTACCAAGAACCGGGAACAAAGAAATTCTTGGGGTTTTATCCGGCAACCGGCGCAATCATCTACCAGGACACATCGGCCATTCCCGAGCCAAACCAACCAGTTGAGAACGTTCCAAATGACGCGCAAGCTCTCGACCTTGCTCTCAAAATCCTGCCGCGGCTGGACATCGCGTGCGAACAACTCGCCACTAAACCAGGCAGTGCTGAACTTGAAATCCGTAGAGGAGTCCGAGAGATGACGAAAACTGACAAGGCGACTGGAGAGAAACGAAAAACGGTGCTGGCGCGCGATGTCATCTTTGCCCGCCGGCTGAATGGAATCAACTTCGCCGGCGTTGGACTTGGTGGTGGCATTGAGATCAGATTCGGAAACAAAGGCCGTGTGGGCAGCTTGCGGCTGGTCTGGCGCGAGCTCGAGGCATTCAAAGAAGTCCGAATGGCCAGTGCTGAACAGATTGTTCAATCACTCAAATCCGGTCGTGGCTTCGTTGAAGCGAG
>JALOTT010000390.1:4024-6016 GCA_025457745.1 Verrucomicrobiota bacterium | reverse complement strand
CCAGTGCGGGCTTCTTGCGGTTGGCGTCGAGCGTTTTAGCCAGCCAGTCCAATTGAGCCGTCCCCAGCGATCCAGGCGTTTGCGCGGTGGTCTCCAGTGAATCCAGCACGAACCAGTTCACCTCCGACGTGCGGAGCAGCGCGACCTGCTTGTCCCGGATCGGACGCTTTGCCGCCTTGTTGGTTTCAATCGCGGCCCGGAAATGATCGCGCTGGTCGTGATTACCCAATGTCAGGTGCAACGGCAAGCCTCCGGCGCGGAGCGGGTCGAGCAAATCGGCCAGCGTCGCATAATCATTCTGCTCGCCGCTGAGAAATGCGCAATCGCCGAGGACGAACACGCCGGCGGGACGCTGGGGCAACGCGAGCAATTCCACGGACACGCGCTGGAAGTGGTCGGTCATGTTGATGCCGTGCGCGATGGTTGACATGTCGCCCGCGATGTGTGTGTCGGCCATCAGCGCCCACGAGTTCGCATCGGTGCGGCGGGTGGCGGCCAGCAAATCGGGCGCGAGCGCCAAGCCGGCGCCGGCGAGGAGCGAGCGTTTGAAAAACTCACGCCGTGAAATGGGCGGCAGATGAATTGGCATGACCGCTTCCTACGCCGGCAAATGGTGCGGCGCAAGGACAAAACAGTTGAACTGATTCGGAGCGCAACTTGTCATCCACACCAATTGATCTGGCGCTGGCAGGGCGCGTCACTCCGTACGCGCCGCTCTCCGACCCACCAAAACGGCGCGCACGGAGCGACGCGCCCTACCCAATCCCATATGCACCAGAATAATTGACGGTGTCCGTTTCGCCCCGCCGACCGTTCGCCGGCCCAGTTCGCGCTTGCGCCGCATCCTGACAGCGCCGAAACTTTTCGCACGCCACAGTTTTGAAGCAAGCAGTCAAACACATGACGAACAAGACAAAAACAACCGGCCCGCCGTGCTCGCGCCCCGTCGCGGCAGGCTGGCCCGTCTGGCTGCGCATCGCGCTCATCGGGCGGCGACCCCGGCGCACGCTGCTCCGGGTGGCCGTACTCCTGGTGGTCTGCCTTGTCGTTTTCAACTTCATCTTGCTGCCCATCCGCGTCACCGGCGCGAGCATGTTGCCCACCTACCGCGACGGCGGCATCAACCTCGTGAATCGTTGTGCCTATCTCCGGCACGAACCGCGCCGCGGCGACGTGGTTTCGATTCGCCTCGCCGGTTACAGCATCATGTATATGAAACGCATCGTTGGCTTGCCCGGGGAAACAGTGGCTTTCGTCGGCGGTCGGGTGGTCATCAATGGAAAATCGCTCGACGAACCTTATGTGAAATTCCCCTGCGACTGGGAGCGCGCGCCCGTTAAGCTCGCACCTGACCAGTACTTCGTCGTCGGCGACAACCGATCCATGCCGATACAAAACCACGAGCTTGGCGAACCGCACCGGAATCGCATCGTGGGCAAAGTCCTTTTATGAAAATTGCCAGCCGCCTCGTCCTGTTTGCCGCGTTCACCGCGCTGGCCGTCTGGCTGTGGACGGTTTTGTTCCCCAGCCCCGAGAAAATCATCCGCAAACAACTTGCTGAGGTCGCCCGGTGCGCTTCATTCGTCGCCAACGAAGGCCCGCTGGCCCGCGCCGGCAATGTCGCGAAACTCGCCGGCTATTTCAGCGCGGACGCCCAACTGAGCTTCGACGTACCGGGTCACGGCCCGCACGCCCTCACGGGTCGTGACGAAATCATTCAGGCCGCCATGGGCGCACGCTCAGCCGTCGGCGCGCTTGTGGTCGAGTTTCCCGACGTCAATGTGACGCTCGCCACGGACAAGCAATCCGCCACCGTTGACCTCACCGCAAAGGCAAAAATTCCCGGCGAACGGGATTTCTACGTCCAGGAAATGAAATTCACCCTGAAGAAAAAAGACGGTGACTGGCTGATCATCCGCGTCGAAACGGTCAAGACTCTTTCTCGATCGCGGGCGGGCGAGGCGGGGCGCGTCACTCCGTGCGCGCCGCCAC
>JALOTT010000390.1:0-3980 GCA_025457745.1 Verrucomicrobiota bacterium | reverse complement strand
GCTCGTGAAGGGACCCCGCCAGACCGGCAAGACCTCCCTGATGGCGCGGGGGCTGCGGCGTGCGAGGGAGATCGGCGCGCACGTTGTGACGCGCCCGACCCTTCCGTCACTCGCTACCTGTCACCTGTCACGGGCTTAATGAACGCTAAAGCCATCCAACATCTTGTCCGCGCGGACAAAGCCCTCGCTCGTCTTATCCGGAAAGTCGGCCCCTGCATGCTCAAACCAAAAACCGGGCGACCGCCATTCCAAGCACTCGTGCGTTCAGTAACCTTTCAGCAACTCAATGGCAAGGCTGCTGAGACGATTCTTGGCCGCGTGCTGGCGTTGTATCCCGGAAAAAGATTTCCCGCGCCGGAAGAATTGCTCGCCACCCCGGACGACCAGCTTCGCGCCGCCGGACTCTCGCGCAACAAAACCGCGGCCGTGAAGGATATTGCCGCGAAGACCCTCGAAGGCATCATCCCGGATTCGCGCGCGATCAAGAAGTTGTCCAACGAAGAAATCCTCGAGCGGCTCACGACTGTGCGTGGCGTCGGGCCGTGGACGGTCGAGATGCTGTTGATGTTCACGCTCGGGCGTGAGGACGTGCTCCCCGCGACCGACTTCGGCTTGCGCAAGGGATTTGCCCTAACCTATGGCCTCGAAGAACTCCCCTCGCCCAAAGAACTGCTCGCGCACGGCGAAAAGTGGCGGCCTCACCGCACCACGGCCTCGTGGTACTTATGGCGCGCAGTGGATTTGGTTGGATAGACGTGGAGGCGGGCATCCTTGCCCGCCAGTGAGCGCGGCTTCCCAGCCGCGTGTTTCCATCGGGTTGGTGGGACTACTCCAATTCGTGCGCTGAAACTGAGGCGTCAACTCGGCCGACCACACCTTCTACCGTGCATAAGATGTCTGCATTGAAAATTGCCTGGAAATTTGTATTGCTAAATTGGCCGTCTGTCACCATAAACAGCCTCAAGAGATTTTATTCGGCGGGAGAGGGCTTTATGAAGGCGACATTTCGCGCGGTTCTTTGTGAGTTTCTGGCTCGTTCAAGCAGGAATGGCGGGAACTACACCCACACCGGCACTTCGAGCACGGCCCCTGAACTGCCAACCATATCGGCGGAAAACCGAACCCGGAAGTGAACAACCATCCAAGAAGAGAGGACACCCCATGAGAATTATGTTAAGCGAACGATTTCGTATCCTATGCCTGCTGTTGGCGGCGGCGCTGATCGTCTTGCTACTTGGGTCGGCTTTTGCCCAGCAGATGAAGATGGTCCCCAGTGCCAACGCAGGAGAGTCGTACGAAATTGCCCTACGCTCGCGCACATTCACGCCGGCACCGGGTATTCCGGGTGATGTCAAGGCAGGTTTGAAACTCCAAGGTGAACAGAACCTCCAAGCAGGCAAGCGCCGGATCCACACCCTGATCCAGCTTGACCACATTCCAACGCCCGCTGAACGTCAGCAACTCCGTGCAGAGGGGATCAATCTCCTGACCTATGTGCCCAATTACGCGTGGATGGCGTCGATTCCGGCCGAGAATCCTGAAGTGGCGTTATCACGTCCCAGTGTGCGCTGGGTCGGGACACTGCAACCGGATGACAAAAAAAGCCCTGCACTGCGAGAAGAGAATCTGGGTGAATGGTCATACAATCTTGAGACTGACCAGATTGTTGTCCTTGTCCAACTGTTCAAGGATGTCGATTTGGCGGAGGGCCGTGCATTGGTTCAAGCGAACGGTGGAGAAATTCTGGGTGAGGCAAGTCTGGTCAACACCTTGGTAGTACGCCTGCCGCGTGCCGCGCTGGATCTGCTTGCTGGAGAGGACATCGTGGAGTGGATTGAGCAACCTATTCCTTCTCTCACTCCGGTGAATGCGGAGAATAGGACCATTATCGGAGCCAACACGCTACAGTTGGCTCCATACGGTCTGGATGGAACAGGTGTTGACGTGCTCATTTACGATGGTGGCCGTGCGTATGCACACAACGACCTCGCGACCCACATGGACTATGGAGACACAGCCGCGATTTCGACGCACTCCACACATGTGGCCGGAACAGTGGCCGGGAATGGAACGGTGACGTACAATAACCGAGGCATGGCACCTGCCGCTTACATTCTGTCCATGGGGCTCCAGACGGACGAGACCGGCCTGTTCCTGTACACCAACCCCGGTGATATACAGAACGATTTCAACTACGCCAAGAACACGTGGGGCCGCTCAGCCGACCTGCTCAATATGTCGCTCGGCGTGAACGTTGCTCCCAATGGCTTCCCTTGTGCGTTGGAGGGAAACTACGGGATTACCGATCAGCTTCTCGACTCGATCAGCCGAGGCTCCCTAGGTGAGCCATTCATCATGGCGTGTGCAGCAGGGAATGAACGCGGCGGAACCTGTGGCAGCAGTTACCGCACAATCTCCCCGCCCGCGGGCGCAAAAAATCCCATCCACTCGGGAGCGACGGACGAGTCCGATGGCATGTCTTCCTTTTCAGGATGGGGACCGACGGATGACGGACGTCTCAAGCCCACGATCTGTGCCCCGGGCGTGAACGTCTTGTCGTGCAGCAACAGCGCCACAGGTTATACGACTATGCAAGGAACGTCCATGGCTTCACCGACGACGGCCGGCATCATTGCCTTGATGCTACAGCAGTATCGGATCACGTACTCCACAACGGGCGAGTCCTTGCCATCTTCCGCCAAGGCTCTGTTGATACACACGGCTCTTGACCTTGGAAATACGGGGCCGGACTACCAATACGGTTACGGGAGAATCAGAGGCGTGCAGGCCGTGAATGAGATCACTAATCGGAATCTCCGGCAGCAGTCGATGTCTCTCCAGGGCGAGTTCCACGAGTACACGTTGACCCTTCCCTCGGGAATGTCGGAATTCCGAGTGAGCATGGCATGGGACGATCCAGCCGGTAGTTTGGCCGCCATCAAGAAGTTGGTCAACGACCTTGACCTCGTGGCCATAGCGCCGAACGGAACGACCAACTACCCTTGGGTCCTTGACCCGGCCAACCCCGGGACAGCGGCGACAAGAGGGGTGGATCAGTTGAACAATCAGGAACAGGTCGTGGTCTCCTCCCCGGCGGCGGGTACCTGGCTGATCCGCGTCAAGGCCAGCATCCTTCCGGAATCACCCCAGTGGTACTCGATCGTGTTTCCGGGGGCCTACAGCACCACACCGTCCATCACGCCGGGGTCAGCACTGACACCGAGCGTGGGTCTGAGCTATGAGGCCGTCACAAACGGGACATTCGAGACGGGAACAACGCCTTGGACCCTTTCGGGATCGGCGACGCGCAGCAGCACCTACGCGCACGGCGGCACCTATTCGATGCGCTTGGGGGGAACGACCGACGGCTATTTTTACCAGCAGGTTACAATCCCCGCCGACGCGGCGGAGGCGCTTTTCTCGTACTGGGTTCGAATGACGACGTCCGAGACCTCCCACCCGTGGGACTTTCTCTATGTTGATATCCGGGACAACGCGGGCAATACATTGACTACGCTGAATTTGGTCACAGACGGGGACATCCGCTACAAGAACACATGGGCCCAGGACAGCTTCACCCTGGGGCGCGAATACGCGGGTAAAACACTTCGACTTTATTTTGTAGGCGACGTCGATTCATCTATCTCCACGTACTTTTATGTGGACGACGTGACCCTTTACACAGTCCCCACGTGTCTTACCTATCCAGCCTCCTCCGTGACACCGACCTCCGCGGTCTTGTCGGCTTCGGTCAATCCTCGCGGATCGAACACGGTGTTCTATTTCCAATACGGCACCAGCACCAACTACGGCTCCGAGACGATTCACACCAGCGCTGGAAGTGGCACTGCATACGTTTCCGTATCCAACACAATCAGCGGAGTTGACCCGTCAACCACGTACCACTGCCGGATTGTGGCAACCAACGCAGCCAGAGCGGTTTGCGGCAGCAACATGACGTTCGTGACGACCGCACTCAC
>JALOTT010000389.1 GCA_025457745.1 Verrucomicrobiota bacterium | reverse complement strand
GAGCAAGGCCGGCGCTACCTCGCCGAGATGCAGCGCCTGACGCTCGGATTCCACGAGCAAATCGAACGCACCATGTCGCCCGCCGCCACCGACCCGCATGGACACCGCTAACACCGAGGCCCTGGACCGGGCGGACATGGCGAGGCTGGTGGGCGGGCACGATGCGGCGCTCAACGACATCATGGACCGGCACGCCCCGGCGGTATTTCGTTTCCTGTGCCGGATGCTCGGCAACGAGGACGATGCCAACGACCTTGCACAGGACACTTTTGTCCGCGTCTATCGCGCCCGGGAGAGCTATAAACCGGACCAGAAGTTCAGCACCTGGCTTTTCACCATCGCTGGCAATCTGGCGCGGAATCAGTTTCGCTGGCGCTCCCGCCATCCAAACGTCTCACTCGACGCCGAATCCGAAACCACCGAGCAAACCCTGGGCGACACGCTGCAATCCAGCATGGCCTCTCCGCATCAGGCGACCATTGCCACTGAGCGCGCCGAAGCCGTGCGCGCGGCCGTTCAGAACCTCCCCGACGACATGCGCGAAGCCATCGTGCTGTGTGAATGGGAAGAAATGGCGGTCGCGGAGGCCGCTGCCGTTTTGCAGAGCACTCCCAAGGCCGTCGAGTCCCGCCTCTACCGCGCGCGCAACCTCCTTCGCGAGCGGCTCAAAGCGTGGCTGTAGGGGATACTCCAACATTCAACCTTTGGAAGCGCCGCTTCCCAACCGCACAACCAGCAGTGCTCCCGTCGCAAACAGCGCCGCGCTATAACCAAACGCTACGCTTGTCCCAAAGACCGTCCACAGCGCACCCACGATGATGCTCGACAGGAAGTCCCCCACGCCGTTCACCGTCGCCAGCGTGCCAAAAGCCATGCCGTGATGTTCTTCGCTTACAAGTTCCGCGCAGAATGAGTCCTCCAACGTTTCCTCGATGGCCACATACACCCCGCCGAGAACAAAGATTCCGCCGAGCGTCCAGACGGTGAGGGGCAGGAAAATGATCGCCAGCGCCATCACCGCCGCCAGCGCGTAGCCCGTTGCCAGCACCAGATGTTTGGGGAGGCGATCTGCCAGCCAGCCAGCGATGAACGCGAAAGTGGCGTAGAAGACATTGTGCAACACGTAAAACCCGACCGCGAAGCTCGCCGCCTTGGTCGCGCCAAATTCCGGGGTGAGTTTCTGTGTCGCCAGCAGAATTAGCAGAGTGTGCGCGAAGTCACCTGCGCCAAATAGTCCGACTGCGACAAGGAACTTCCGGAAAGGCGGCGGCAACAATCGCAGCCGTTCACCAAACGAAATACGCGGCACGGGCTTGCGTTCCATCTCGCGCACGGCGAACGCGATCAGCGCCACCGCGATGAGACTCGGAATGAGCGTCACCGCAAAGAGCATCGGGTAATGGTGATTGAACACCCCGAGCAGGAAGAACGCGCTCGCCGGGCCAACGATTGCACCCAAAGTGTCCATCATTCGCTCGAATCCGAATGCGCGCCCGTAGGTTTCCTTTGTCACTGCGCCTGCCAGCAACGCCTTCCGCACCGGCGTCCGAACGCCGCGCCCCAACCAAGCGAACGCCCGTGCCATCAGGACATGCCACGCCGCAGTCGCCAGACCGAAGGAGGCCGTTCCCAGCGCCGTGACCAGATAGCCGATGACAGCGACGGGCTTGCGGCGGGGCAGCTTGTCGGTGTAGTAGCCGCTCGCCATTTTGGCGAAGCTGGACAATCCGTCGGAAACGCCCTCGATCAAGCCGACCCAAAACGCCGCCACGCTCATCGTCGCCAGAAACGCCGGCATCACCGTCGTGGCAATCTCGTGCGACCAATCGCTGAACAACGATGCCAACCCGATGCCCAGCACCGTGCGGTTGAGCCAGCGAGATGAAGAACGCGGCGTGTTCATCCCTTCGGCCAGATGGTGTGTCGGCATTTCGGGAAGTTGGAACAGCCCAGGAATTGCTTCCCACTGGCTTTCGCCGTGCGGGCGACCATTCTCCCACCGCATTTGGGACAAACGTCCATTGACCCGTGGCGTTGGTTCAATAATGCAAGGTGGTCCGCCTTGGTGAGTCCACCTTTGGCTTTCACTGCTCGAAGCCTGGCCTCGATGTCGTTCACTTGCGGCTGCGCGAGCAACGTCTTGTTGAAGCCCTTGATGTAGTTCCCCAAGCCCGAACAAAGCACGTTTTGCGGCATGGGGTTTTTGAACTCGCATTCCCCGATGAAGAAGACGACGGAGTGAAACACCTGTCGGTCCAGGTGGAGGAAACCAGCGAGACATTCGACATGGCGGAAGTTTTGGTGAAGCGGGTTCTGAAACCGGGTCTTGTGCCCGTAGATGCTTTGACACCAAGTGCCGTCCTTCTCCCCGCCAAAAATCCAACCCTGCATGTTCTTCGTCTCAATGACGAAAATGCCGAAGGTCGAAACCAACACGTGGTCAATCTGCGTCGTGCCGTTGGGCGAAGGGAGGATGATGTCGTCAATGCGCCGGTAAACGCCCTCATCCAGACGCAACCACATGCCGAATGTCGTCAGTTTCTCGCCGAACCAGCCTTTGATGGTATTGAACATTGACCGTTCTAGTGTTTCCAGCGACCGGCGACATGACAAGCGGGATTGGGGACGTGTTTGGAGGCACGTTGGACGATTGCCTACCCGTCGCGAGGCATTCTCTGGCCAATAGCCGGACACGGATCGGACTGATTGCGCACTTTGTGTTCCTGCTACATCCACTCGCTCGCGCCTTGTGCTGAACTGACGGTGTGAGCACGAGAACGACTGTAGCGGCTGGCAACCAACTCTGGGGCATCTACCACACGGACCGGGAATACGCCCGCTTGATGGGCGATCCGTTGCGCACGGTGGTTGAAGCGCCGACCAAGCTCGCCGCTGAGGAAGCCGCCGCTCGACTCGGATTCAGCGCACCATGGGCACATCCCGTCCGGCCAGAAGAAGTCGAAGGGGCGGAATGGTTGCCCAAACGCCGGCACAGTCATCGTCCCGAACTCGCCCGCAAACCTTCGCGCGGAATCCACATCTGACTATGCACGCCCCGACGACCGCTCAAATCCGAACCGCCATTCAAGTGCTGAAACGGTTTGGCGAACACATCAATCGCAACGCCGTGAACCTCATCATTGAATTGCCGGAGACACGTCTCGGCGCTCACGTAGGAGATCGGGCCAAGGTGGTAAGCATCGAGCAAATCACCCGCATTCAAGCGGTGACCGCGCAATTGGAGCAGTGGCGCAGCGAACTCAGCCAACAACAGAGGCATTGCGTTTCTCATCATGATTAAGACAGGACAAGCCTTACCCCTTGTTGCCACAAGGATTCTGCGTCCGCGAATGAGTCGCGGTCTGAGCGCGGAACAACCGCGCAACATCATCGGCTCGCGGCCACGGCAACAGCCTGTCCGTGAACCTAATTTGGCCAAGCACAGGGCGCATCCGCGCGCTGTCCATGTCCGCGAACAGCCCGCGATTGCGTTCTGTCCACGCCCGCAGACACGGCAAGGAACTGTCCTTGGACAAGGACAAGCAGCGGCTTCCGCTATCCGCGAACAGGCAGCGGCAGCGGCCAGAACTCAACTGCCGTCACTCCATGACCTCGGTCGGTCAACGTCCTCAACTGCGCCGACGACGAGGACTTTCCATGGCTCGCACTTGGCAATGGCATGTCCGCGTCAACGCATCCGCGTGTCCGTCTCGCCGCCGAGCGCATTCCCCGTTCACATCCACTTCATTCCCGCGTATGGCCTCATTTGATCCAGCCACCGTTCGTCAGGCGGTCGCGGAGTTTACGCCGCGCCGTCCCGAAAAGTTCCAGGACTTGATCCCGGCCAAGGAAGTCATCGCCGAACTCCGGCAAAAGCGCGCCTCATATCGCGCGATTGCCGAATTGCTCACGCAGCACTGCTTGCCAACGAGCAAAACGGCCGTCGCCGTGTTCTGCCATGAGGTGCTAGGCGAAATCGTTCGTCCGCGCCG
>JALOTT010000059.1 GCA_025457745.1 Verrucomicrobiota bacterium | reverse complement strand
TTGGTGTCCATAGCTCGGTAACACCCTTTTTGAGTCAACGTATGGTTTCTTCAATCCATTTCACCCCGCCTTCGGTAACATTCTTTTTGAGTCAATTCGGTCATACTTCGCGAGGAAGCAATCGCTCGCGCCGTTCGCATTCATGCTGGTGAGATTGAACACGCCCGCACCACCGTCGAAATCCGTCGTGCCGCTGAACCAACCCGCGACGTAGAGATTCGTCCTGCTGTCGAAGGCTACGCGATGTCCACCGTCGAGCGCGCCATCACTGGCAAGCGCGAAGCCCCACCGAAAATTCAAGTCGCCATCCAGCGATTCCACAAAGATGTCATCCGCTGGTGGTGCGCTGTTGTTTAACACCGTGAACACGCCCGCGCCGGGGTTCAAATCCACCGCGCCACGAAAGCGGCCCGTGAGATACACGTTGCCGTCCGGCCCAATGCGCATTGTGCCGGGCGGCGCGACTTCGTCCTGCGTGCCGCCGATGCGCACGGCGCGTTCCAGCACGCCCGCGCTGTTGTAGCGCGCCACGAACAAATCCGAGCCGCCGACGCTGGTCAGATTGCTCGCGCTGCCGAAGGGATTTAAGTTCATCGTCCCGTTGAAATGCCCCATGACATAGACGCGACCCGCGGCGTCGAGCGAGACGGAAGTTTCCTTGAGCGAGTTGGAGGAGTCTCCGGTGTCGTTGAGCGCGAAGCCCCAAAGATGATTTCCGCTGGCGTCGTATTTCACGAGGTAAATGTCCTTCTCGCCTGCGCTGGTCAAGACGTTGCTGCCCGCCGCGCTGGCGTCGAGATCATAGCCGCCTTGAAAATACCCGGTGACGTAAAGTTCGCCCGCCGCGTTCACGGCCACGTCCCACGCGCGCTCGTCGGTCGCGCTATTGGTGATGCAGCCAAGCGTCCGCGCCCACACGATGTTCCCGCTTGCGTCCAGCTTGGCGATGAATGAGTCCCAGCCACCGGTGTTCGTGAGCAGCAACATGCCCGCGCCGGGGTCGAAATCCACCGTCGCGCGATTCGTGCTGCCGCTCAAACCGAAATAGCCGACGGCGATCACGTTGTTCGACGCGTCCACCGCCAAACCGTGCGGCGTCACAACTGTGTTCGCGCTCGCGCCAGTGATGCCGCTCCAGTTTCGCGCCCACACCAGCGCCCCGGCGGGCGTGTATTTGGCAATGGCGCAATCAATGCCAGGCGGCGTGCCGATGACGGCGCTGCCCGCACCGGGATCAAAATCAATAGTGTTCTGGAACAGCATTCCGATGACGATGTTCCCGTCGCGATCGGTGGCGGCGCACTTGCCATATTCCTGTCCGGTGCTGCCGAGACGGATGGGGAACTGCGCCAAGGCGGATAGTGTGCTGGACAGCAGTGCTAGGGCGACGACGGAACTGACCAGCTCTTTCATAATCCGACCTTTGGCAGCATGGGCTGGATGTCCTCGACCTTCAATCCAGTGATGCCAGCGATCCGCTCGGCGAAGTTCTGCTGCACCGGCTTCATCGCAGACTTCTTCGCGTTGTCCGCCGCGCGGATGGCGGCCAACTCGTCCCCGGTGAGCTTGCGACCGAGCTTGGTTTCGAGCTTCGGAATCATGTTCTTGTCGAACCCGGCGTTGGACTCGCCGATTTTCGGCATCATCGGCTGAATGTCGGTCACCGGCAGCTTCACGGCTTTGGCAATTTTCTCCACGAACTCGGCCTGCAACGCCTTCAGCTTTCCGGCGGACTCCTGCGAGGCTTCGGCAATCTTCTGCCGCTGGGTATCGGTCAAGGCCTTGCCGAGTTTCGTTTCCAGCCGCGCGACCAGCGAATTGCCAGCGGCGCGACGTGGTGCGTCTTGGGCTGATGCGTTGAGCGTGAATAGCGTAGCCGCCAGCAAGGCAACTGGGAGGTTTCGTAAGAATAGTTTTTGCATACACTCCTTTTACGCCAGCGGCAGCGGCTGGTTACACACCCGAAAAGATTTTTTCCGGGTGTAACCAAAAGGTGGCAGCGGCGTAAGATTATGGTGAAGTCAGGCGACAATCCCGGCGACCTGCGCGACTTGGCAGCGGCCTGGCGCGGTCACGGCGACGAAGCGGCGGCGCGCGAATTGATGGCGCGGCTGTATCCGCAGGTCATCGCCATTGTGCGGCGGCATCTGCCTCGGCGCGCAGCGGAGGAAGACCTGGCACAGGAAATCTTTGTGAAACTGTTTGCGAATCTCGACCGCTACAATCCGGCGCTGCCCCTGGAGAACTGGGTGTCGCGCCTGTCGCTCAACACCTGCCTGGACAAGTTGCGCGCGGAGAGCCGGCGTCCCGAACTGCGCTGGGCGGATATGACGGAGGAGCAAACTGCTGTCCTGGAGAATCTGTTTGCGGTGGACGCTGCGAGCGCAGACACCGAAACGCAGAAGCCTGGCTCGCAGGAGTTGTTTCAACGCCTGCTCGACACGCTCAACGCCGCCGACCGCATGGTCATCACGCTGCTCATGCTGGAAGAAAAGAGCGTGGCGGAAATTGCGAAACAAACCGGCTGGAGCAAAACGCTCGTGAAAGTCCGCGCCTTCCGCGCCCGGCTAAAATTGAAACGCGCCCTCGCCGAATTGGAGAAATCCAAAACATGAACCGACACGAAGAATTGTTGAATCGCCTGGCGGGAGACGCCCGGCGTGAAGTCGCCCCAGGCGGGACGAATGAGATTCCCCACGGCCTGGCGACGCGGGTGCTGGCCCAAGTGCAAGCCGATGCCGAACGCGACGAGGCGTGGTCGTGGGAAAAGTTGACCATCCGGGCCGTCCCCGTGGCGGCTGCCTTGCTCGTGATTTGTGCGCTAGTCGTTCTCCACGCTCATCCTGTCGCCACCAAGTCGCCCGGCCAACTTGCCGATGACATTTTCACCGAAGCCTTGAACCCATGAAAACCGCCTCTCACTGGAAAACAATTTTAGGCTTGGCCGCAATTTTTGTTCTTGGCGCAGCCAGCGGTAGCCTGATCACCGCCCGCCTCCGTCCCGTGCCTGAACCAGCTCAGGCGCGAACCGCGCCGGAAGAGCGCTGGCAGGCGCTGACACTGGCCGATTACCAGCAACGCCTGTCCCTCACGGCGGAACAGGTTGAGCGCCTAAAACCGATCTTCGGCCTAACGAGTCGAAAACTCTCGACGCTGCGCGCCAACACTGCCGAGCGGATTACCTCCCTGATCCACGAAATGAACGGTGAGGTCATGCAGGAGTTGACGCCCGCACAACAGGGTGAACTGAAACAATTGCTTGAGGAACGGCGACGTTTGAAAACGACGAAGTGAGTGCTCGTTTGCGGCTGGGCGCGGCTTTCGTGGGAGCGTCTCGGAATCAAGGTGGAGCGTTTCACGCGCGTTGCTTCCTTTCGGAGGAAAGCCATTTGTGAGCTTCGACAACCCCCAACCCCACCAAGCCTGCCGCCAGGATCCGCAGCCATTCATCCCAGCCAATCGGGGCCGTCTGGAAAATGGAGTTCAAGAACGGCAGGTAGGTAATGGCGGCCTGGAGGAGCAAGACCCCCGCGATGCCCAACCACAGCCAGCCGTTGCGGAACAGGCCGATGGAGAGGATGGAATGGCGCAGCGAGCGGCAGTTTACCAGATACAGCGCCTGGATCACGGCCACAGTATTGAGCGCGACTGTGCGGGCGGCGTCCACACCGGCGCCCCGCCGCAGTTCCCATTGGAACAGCCCGAAGGCGGCGATGAGGATGAGCAAACCCGCCAGCACCACCTGCGCGAGCATCCGACCCGTGAGGATCGGCGCGCCGGGCGCGCGGGGCGGGCGCTGCATGAGGTCCCGCTCTTTGGGTTCGAGCGCGAGGAACAGCCCCAGCACGCCGCCGGTGGTCATGTTGATCCAGAGCACCTGGAGGGGCAGGATGGGCAGCGTTGCCCCCGCCAACGACGCCGCGAGAATCACCAACCCTTGGCCGAGGTTGCTCGGCAGCGCCCAAGTGATGATCTTGGTCAGATTATCGAACACATTCCGGCCTTCCTCCACCGCCGCGGCGATGGAAGCAAAGTTGTCGTCCGTCAGCACCATGTCCGATGCTTCCTTGGCGACCTCCGTGCCGGTGATGCCCATCGCTACGCCGATGTCCGCCTGCTTGATCGCCGGGCCATCGTTGACGCCATCCCCGGTCATGGCTACGACGTGGCCGCGCGCTTGCAGCGCCTCGACCAGGCGCAGCTTCTGTTCCGGTGTGACGCGGGCGAAGACGGAGACATTCGCGGCGGCGTCAATGAGCTGTTCGTCGGAAAGCGTGGCCAACTCCTTGCCCGTCAGCGCCAGGGGGTGAGGCGATGCGGTGGCTTCCGGCACCAGCCCCAGTTGCCGCCCGATCGCCACCGCCGTCCCCGCGTGATCGCCGGTGATCATCTTGACCTGGATGCCGGCGAGGTGACACGCCGCCACGGACTCGACCGCTTCCGGCCGCGGCGGATCAATCATCCCTTGGAGGCCGAGGAAGGTGAACTGGTGCGGCAGGCTGTGAGCGCTGATGCGCTGGGTGTCCGCAGGCAACTCCGCGCGGGCGAAGGCCAACACGCGCAAGCCGGTCGCCGCGAGATCGCCGACGTGCTTCAGAACGCGCTCGCGGTCGAGCTTGATGGGTTGCCGCCGCGTGTTGAAGGCGACATTGCACCGATCGAGCACGACTTCCACCGCCCCTTTCAGATAAACCAGCTTGCGGCCCGTGTTCGAGTCAGCGTGCAGCGTGGCCATGAACTGGTGTTGCGACTCGAACGGGATGGCGTCCACGCGTGGCAAACGCGTCTTCACCGCATCGCCCTCCAGACCGGCCTTGTGCGCGGCGACGATCAACGCCACTTCGGTCGGGTCGCCTTGGGCATCCCAGCGGCCTTCCTTCTGGACCAGCGCGCTGTCGTTGCAGACCAGTCCGGCGAGCAGGCACTCGGACAGGCCCGGCGCATCGCCCGGTGTGAGCCGTTGCCCGTCCAACGTGAGGTTGCCGCTCGGCTCATAGCCGTTGCCTCCCACTTCATAGACTTCGTCGCCAACCACGACCTGGCGCACGGTCATCTGGTTTTGCGTGAGCGTGCCGGTCTTGTCCGAGCAGATCACCGTCGTGCTGCCGAGCGTTTCCACTGCGGGCAGTTTGCGGATGATGGCGCGGCGCCGGGCCATGCGCGAAACGCCAATGGCCAGCGTCACGGTCACGGCCACGGGCACTCCCTCCGGGATGGCGCCCACCGCGAGCGCGATGGCCGACGAGAGGATCGCGTCCAGGCTTTCGCCGCGCCACAGGCCCACGGTCACGACCAACCCGGCCAGCCCCAGGATCAGGATCAGCAGCTTGTTTCCAAAGGCTTTGATCTTGTGCGTCAGCGGTGTTTCCAGGCTTTGCGCCGCCGAAATCATTTCCGAGATGCGCCCGATCTCCGTGTGATCGCCGGTGCTGGTCACGACGCCCCGCCCCTGGCCATAGGTCACGAGCGTCGAGGCGTAGGCCATGTTGGCGCGGTCGGCGAGCGACGTTTCCGCAGCCAATTGCAGATCGGCGTTCTTTTCAACCGAGGTGGATTCGCCGGTGAGCGCGGCTTCGGCAATTTGCAGGTCGCGCGACGCCACAAGGCGCAGGTCAGCGGGCACTTTATCGCCCGAGGCCAGCAGCACGACGTCGCCGGGCACGAGTTCGGGCGAGGGAATCCGCAGGGTCTTCCCACCGCGAAGGACCGTGGTTTCCATCACGAGGCTCTGCGAAAGCGCCTCGATGGCGCGCTCGGCCTTGGCTTCTTGCAGGTAACCGATGACCGCGTTGATCAGCACCACGCTTAGGATGACCGCCGCATCCACAAAGCCCCCCATCGCCAATTTCACCCCGCCCGCCGCCAGCAGGATGTAGATGAGCGGATTGTGGAACTGGAGCAGAAAGCGCATCCACGGGCTTTGGCCTTTTCGAGGCGTGAGTTGGTTCGCGCCGAAGCGGTCGTGACGATGCTTAACCTCGAAAAGATCCAAACCCTTCTCGACATGCGTGTTGAGCAACTGCGTAACCTCCTCGGTCGGCAGATGATGCCAATGGCGGTTAAAGAGCGTCTGCATGAGTCTGTGCGCGAGATGCTGGTTGGTTGTTAACCGGGATTGGGGCTGTGCCGATCAAGCTGGCGTCATTCATACCATTCGTATCACAGCGAACAGGATCGCCGCGAGGGCGAGCAGGACGCCGATGATTAGAGCCGTGATCATTGCCAGTTTTCGTCGCATAGTCGTTTCTCGAAACGGCGCGGATTACACCAGGTTGAAGCGCTCGGAGTGAAAGTCACCGACCGGCACCCCCAAGCGATGGAGCGAACGTTCCACCGCGTCCAACATCGGCTGCGGGCCGCAAATGAAGTACTCATAGCGTTTCTCTCGCGGGATGTGCCGATGCAACAGCTCCTCGTTGATAAAGCCCTTTTCGCCACGCCAGCCCGCCGGCGGCTGCTCCAGCACATAGGTGATTTTCAGGTCGAGACGCGAAGCGAGGGCGTCAATCTCCTCGTGAAACGTCAAGCTCTCCAGGTTTCGGCCGCAGTAGATCAAGCGCAATGGACGCCGGTCACCCCGATCGGCCAAAGTGCGCAGGTGGCTCATCGTTGGGGTGATGCCGATGCCGCCGGCGATGAACATGAAACCGGCGGCGTGCGGGTGACGGTCCGCGCTCAACGCGCCGAAAGGGCCGTCCACATACACCTTTTGTCCCGGTCTGATGTCCCTGGTGCGCCGCGTGAAATCACCCAGTTCCTTGATGGTGAACTCCAGGCGCCGTGGCGACTGCTCGGCGCTGCCGGAAAACGAGAACGGATGCTCGCGGTCCGAGAATGGCGAGTCCCACACGGTAAGCCAGGCGAACTGTCCCGGTTGAAACCGAATGCCCGGGTGTCCCAGCGGTGCGATCGCCAGGGTGTATGCGGCGCCGCGCTCGGGTTTGACCTCCTGGACGATATAGGGCGTCCGCAGTTCACACCACGGTTTGGCCAGGCGCACCCAGACCACCAGGCCGATCCACATCACCGAATAACCCAGCCAGAACGCTTTCTGCCAAACGGCTTGCAGGTAGTGGCCGATCTCCATCACGTGAATCACCCCGAAGACGACCGCCAACGATCCGAACACGGCATGACTGCGACGCCACCCGTCGTAGCCGAGTTTTAGCCCCTGGCGAAACAAGGAGGTGACAATCAGAGCCGTAAGCGCCAGCAGGGCGTAGAAGCCGAACCGGGGGTAAAAGGGGTGGTTGATGAAATCAAAGCGGATTCGCACTGCAGGCCAATCCACCAACGCCAGCAAAGCGGGATGCGCAAGTATAAAGGCAAACGCAACCAGCGAGATTTGCCGGTGGAAACTGTAAACGATGTCGCTGCCATACGGCGACTTCAGCCACTGGAATCGCGCTGTCAACAGGAACTGTAGACCCATCATCGCCAGACCGATGAAGCCCAAGGCGACCGAAAGCTCGCGCCAGAACTCGCGCTTGGGCGGAGCGGCGTCGGCCAGGACGATCAGCAACGGCGCCAGTGTCAAGGCCAAGTACAGGCCAAGCCACAGCGCGCCCCGGATCAGGTGCTTGCGAAACGCAGCCATCGTTTGTGATGCGATTGAGCCGTTCAAACCCGGTCGCGCTCTCATTCTCCGCGAGCGGTGTCCGCGAGCGGTGTCCGCGAGCGGTGTCCGCGAGCGGTGTTGACAACAGCGAACCAGATATTTAGTCTAACGCATGTCTTTTACGAGCCAACCATTAAATCGGTCAATTGGCCGTTTGACAGCAAAACCATGACCCATGACTTTTTAACGGCTCAACAACTGTTAGACAGCAAGGCCTCCAAGGAGATCGTGACGACACGGATGGATACCACTGTGCAGGATGCCTGCAAACTCATGCGCACACATCGGCTCGGTTGTTTGATCGTGACCAACGGTGCCGGGCAGATCGAAGGCATCTTCACAGAGCGCGATGTCGTGAACCGGCTCGTGGCTGAGGACAAGGACGCGTCCGATACCAAGGTGGGCGAGCTAATGACCCGGGACGTCATCGTGGTCGAACCCGAACGCAACCTGAGTGAGGTTGAGGCCATCATGAAGCAAAACCGAATTCGTCACATGCCTGTCGCAGGATCGGACAGGCTGCTTGGCCTATTATCAATTGGCGACGTGCTGGCCTCGCATGCAGCCACCAGCCAACAGATGGTTCACCACCTGACCGAATACATCTACGGACGGCACTAACCGGAAGCGCATCCACGCGCTTTGGCCTTTTCGTGGCGTGAGTTGGTTAAGGCCGAACTGCTCCTGGCGATGCCTGACCGTGAACAGATCGAGGCCGGTCTCGAGGTTCGTCTTCAGCAACTGCCCCACCTCGCTTGCGGGCAGGTGATGCCAGTGGCGTCCCAGCAGATTCTGCAGAGCGTCAGACGGCGGAGGTTTCGTGGTTGTCACGGTCCTTACTCCCGCGCCACCACGGTATCGTAGAGTCCATAGTGCGTCAGCCCCTCGTGGCTCTCGATCCCTGTATAACGCAGCGACGCATCCTCGTAACGGCGGAAGGCAAAGACGGCCTGGTTCATGTGCTCGGTGTTGAACACCTTGAGCCGCACAAGCAGGTGGAAATCCTTGACCGTCAGACCGGTCACGGTCAGAAACAAGTCGGGTTCAATTTTGGTGATGACATCCTGGAGCGTGTTCTCCCGGAAGTCGGTCAGGTACATGAAGGCCGGGATGCGGGTCGCGAACTTGATGAGCTTTTCCTGCACGAGCTTGCGCTTGGACTTGAACTCTTTTTCCTCCTCCGTGAGCTGCTTCATCTCTTTCTTCGACAAATCTTTCTCTTTCGCCTTGTTCTTCAGGCCCTTCACCACCTCGCTCTTGTTGATGATGGTTTCGAGGATGTTGTCACCGAGCGAACGCCAGCCCTCGATGCGCTCAACAGCGGCCATTGCCTCGGGGTTGTCGAGGATGCGGCGCAAGGTGTCGTTATCCACGTTCACCAGCATGGCAGATTCCCACTTACGCGCGAGCAACGTGGCCGATGTGCCGGCCATCGCGATGTCGAGGATGCCGCCCGCATCAATCTGCGTCATGTTCGCGCCGTCGTAGGCCAGCACGGGCAGGAACGACACGAGGTCTTTGACCGCGTTTTCCGGGTTCGGCTCGCCGGGCGAAAGGCCGATTCCATATTCGGAAAGCTGCCGCAACGCGCGCGTGGGCGCGAAGTCGAACACGAAGCAGACCGGCTTGAAAATTTCATCCTCGTTCGGATCGTCGCCGTTGGGATTCTTGATGGACCACGGCGATTGCACGCGAAACGCCGACTGAAAATACGTCTCCGGTGACTTGAGGTTGCGCAGCATCAGGATGGACGACCACTGCGGCACGGTGATGCCGGTGGTGAGTTTGCCGCAGGAAAGCGTGATGGTCTTGTTGTCGAAGCCGCTGCCGATGGCCTCGCGCACGGGCGGCAGCGCATCCAACCCGATGCCGGCCGTTGCGCCAGCGGCGACAACCGCATCGTAGTCGTGCCAGAAGACGTTTTGTTTCTCGGCCAACAGGTTCGCCATCGCGTGGCAGGCCGCGACGTTGGGCAGAAACCAGAATGAGTGCTGGAGATACGGCAGCAGGCGCACAGCCACGCATCCTCCACGGCGGGCTTGAAGGTGACCACGAGCACGCGCTTCGCCCCGAGTTTCTTGGCGAGCTGATACGTGGTGAAGGTCTTGCCGAAACGCATTTTCGCGTTCCACAGGAAGCGCGGGACGACTTTCTTCTTCTCGGCCCAGATGGAGCGGAAGTAGTCGCAAGTCTTGTTCACGGCCTCGACCTGCTCGCGGCGCATCGCGAACGTCTCGGAGTGCGTGCCGGTGAACGCCTTGCCGGTGCGCAACTCGGTGAGGACGGTCTTCACGTCCTTGAGCGCGCAGCGCATCCATTCCAGTTCGCGATTCGCGAAACCTTTCCGGACGAGGGCGGCGCGCACCTCGTCGGGGTGCGCGCATTCACTCCCTCTCCTCCATTCGGAATGGAGGAGAGGGCCGGGGAGAGGAGGGACTCTTTACATGAATCCCACCGCGCGCGCCCGGCAACTTCGCCGCGATCAGACGGACGAAGAAAAAGAACTTTGGCGAGCCGTCAAGGCGGGACGGTTCGCGGGCTTCAAGTTCCGTCGCCAGCATCCGGCGGGCAATTTTTTTCTCGACTGCTACTGCCCGCTCGCGCGGTTGGCGGTGGAGTTGGACGGTTTTCAACACGGGTTGCCGGAAGGAATCAAACGCGATGAAGAGCGGGAAGCATTTCTTGCGGAGCAGGACATCGAAGTGCTGCGGTTTTGGAATCATCAGTGGAAAAAAAATCGCGAGGGCGTGTTGCTGGAAATCTGGCACGCGCTGCACCGGCGGACGGGGTGCGTGAAAGTGATGCGAAAGGAACAGAATCATCGGTTCGTGCCGCCGCAGCCGGAACAGTTGATCGGCGAGCCGAAACCTTTGCCAAGACACTCCTCCTCTCCCCGGCCCTCTCCTCCATCCGATGGAGGAGAGGGTGTCCGAAGGACGGGAGAGGCGCAGGAGCACGCCCATGAGTAAGACCATCGAAGAAATCCTTGCGCCCAAGCCGGAAGCCCGGCCGCGCCTCTACGCCTACTCGATTGCCGACAAGGCGCACGCGGGCCTGCTCAAGGTCGGCCAGACCACGCGCAACGTGAAGCAGCGAGTCGCCGAGCAACTCAAGACCGCCAACATCAAGAATTTCAAAATTGAGCTGGACGAGGTGGCCGAGCGCGACGACGGCACGACGTTTACCGACCACGACCACTCCTCTCCCGGCCTGCGGCCACCCTCTCCTCTCCTTCCGAAGGAGAGGAGAGGGCAGGGAGAGGAGTGGTTTGGCCGACCTTGAGCAGTCCCGCGTGCGCCTTGTCGTCAATCGAGTAGGCGTAGATGCGCGGTCGCGCCTCCGGCTTCGGCGTTAGGATTTCTTCGATGGTCTTACTCACAACTCCTTGACTTCGTCTGTTGGTAAAATTCGACTATCTACATAGTTCCAGTCATCCTCTGAAAGACTCCATTTCTCCCTTAATTGATGATCATCCCAAATTCGATCAAACGATACGACTGGGACGAATGAGAAATTCATTCGATTCACGTCTTGAGAAACTACCGTTTGAAGAATCAGAAAGCGCACCAATTTCGTGAATAAATAAGACTTAAACGACTGCACTTCACGTCTTGTCTGGAAGGCACAAGCAACAATGTAGGACTCGGTGCAAGCTTCGCCAGGTTTCGCAATGAATGCGTTTTTATCGTGGTAAAAGCGGACCGGCTTAGAAAAATCGGTCTGTCCAGCTATCGGCGCTTTCGGTATGAGGAGCTTCCACTTGTTCAGATAGCCATTTGCATCGGTAATGTCTTCATCCTTTGCATACTGCCGCCCAATTTTCTGAATAAACCAACACGGTATCCCAGCTTTTGCCGGAGGATAATTTGTTGGAATCCCAAGGGCGTCTTTCTCCGATGGGGCGGTCCAGATCATGCAGTCGCGAGCGACGATACCAAGAGGTGCGCCAGTGACCAAGCGCGGTTTCCGGCTAGCACTTTGCCAACGCCCAGACTCTGGAGGGCGTCAGACGGTGGGGGGGTCATGACTGTCATGGTCCGTATTCCCGCTCCGCAATGAGCTTCACCCACGCCAGCGGGCTGAACGGGGATTCCGCAAAGACGCCGGCCCAGATGACTAAGGCCGCCGTCACCAGCGGAGGCAGGAGCAACATCCAATGCGTCTCCCACTTGCCGAAGCGATGCTCGGCAGGCCATTGCTCCGGCGGGGCTTTGAACCAGGCCCGGTAGAGAATCGGCAGGAAATAGGCTGCGTTGAGCAGGCTGCTGACGGCGAGCACCACCGCGACCCATTCGTCGCCCGCGGTGATCGCGCCCTTTTTCAAATACCACTTGCTGATGTAGCCCGCGAGCGGCGGCACGCCGATCATGCCCAACGCCGCGACGGTGAACGCCGCCGTCGTCAGGGGCATCCGCCGGCCCACACCGTTCATCTCGCTCACGCGATGCGTGCCGAGCGTTTCGGCATAGTTCCCCGCGCAGAAGAAGAGCGTAATCTTCATGATGCCCTGATGCACCAAATGGACCAGTCCGCCGATGGTGGCGACCGGCCCCAGGATGGCGACGCCCAGCACGATGTAGGAAACTTGGCTCACGGTGGAGTAGGCGAGGCGTTTCTTGAGTTCGTCCTGAAAGAGCGCGCGCACCGAGCCATAGACGATGGTGATGCCGGCGGCGATGGCCAGAGGTTGCAGCACGCCCAGCGCAGCGGCTGTTTCCGCGCCATACACGTCATACACGATCCGCACGATGCCGAACGCGCCGGCCTTCACCACCGCCACCGCGTGCAACAACGCACTCACCGGCGCGGGCGCGACCATGGCCTTGGGCAGCCAACCGTGCAGCGGCACGATCGCGGCCTTCACACCCAAGCCTAGCATGAACAGCAGAAAAATAATCTGCAGCTCACCGCGATGGCTGGCGACTAGCGACTCGAGGATGCCGCGCTCTTTGAACACGACCGGACCGACCAGGCTGTGCAGCCACACCACCGCGAGCAGCAGGATCGCGCCGCCCACCAGTGTGTAGGTGAGATAGATCTTCCCGCCGCGCAGAGCCTCGGGCGTCCCGCGATGCACGATCAGCGGATACGTCGTGACCGTCAGCAGCTCGTAGAATGTGAGGAAGGCGACGAGGTTGGCCGACAGCGCGATGCCGGTGGTGGCCGTCACGCACAAGCTGAAGAAGCCGAAGAAGCGGCTGCGATGCGGCGCGTCCTCCAGGTAGCCCACCGCGTAGAGCGTGGTGCAAAACCAGAGGACGCTGGACAAGGTTACGAAGAGGACCGAGTTCGCATCAGCACCCAGCGCGAACGGGATGCCGGGCAGGAACTCGATGGTGAAGGCGTAGGTCTGGCCTTGGTAGATGCCCCAGAGCAGCGCCGCCACGAGGATCAACTTCACGCCCGCGCCGAGCAGGTTCAGCCAGGTGCGCAACCGATGATGTTCCTCCTTCAAGAAGAAGATCACCAGGCCCGTCACGAACGAGCTGAGAAGAATGCCGGGCAACAGCAGGCCGTGGACATTCATGGCGTCGCGCCTCCCCTCAGAATCGCCCCCGCCACCGGCGCGCCCACGCGCAGCAACTCGGCCAGCCATTGTGACGCGAAGCCCAGCACCACCGCCAGCAGGGCCAACGCGAGCGCCGTCCATTCCATGACGGGCGGAATCGGATTGGGGGTTTTGGGTTCGTTGACCTTGGTAAACGCGTGAGCGAGCACGCGCACAACGTAGGCGGCGGCGAGCAAGCTGCCGAGGAGCATGACCGCCACCCACCCCCACTGGTCTTGCGCGAGGGCGGCGTTCAGCAGCAGCCATTTCCCGGCAAACCCGCTGCTCGGGGGAAGTCCGATCAGGCTCATTCCGGCCAGGCCGAAGGCGAACACCGAAACCGGCAGGACATGCGTCATGCCATCCAGGTCCTGAATGCGGTCATGGCCGGCGGCATGGAGGATGTTCCCCGCCGTGAGAAACATCGCCGTCTTGGCACAGGCGTGCGCGCCCAGAAAAATCAAGCCGCCGCTCCACGCGGTAAAGCCGCCCCCCGTCGAGGTCGCCAGCGGAAACAGCAGAAAGA
>JALOTT010000058.1 GCA_025457745.1 Verrucomicrobiota bacterium | reverse complement strand
TGTTTGTGGTCGTTGCTCATCGTCTTTTCCGGGTCAGGAAAAGTATCTCAGCTCAGACCCTCCCGCAAAAAGGACATTCCGACGGAAGCAGAACAGTTGACCTTGGCGAACGCTGGCGCGAACGAGGTTTATGACCTGTTCACGGTGTCCAATCTCAATGAAAGCGTGTGGACGTTTCTGGAGCGGGGCACGAACGGGCAGACGCAATTTGTGGTGACGAACCCGCCGGAGTTTGAGAGCTACTACCTGGCGGCCTGCACGAACGACGACGCGGACGGGGAGGGCTTGACCGACAGCTATGAAGTCTTGGTGAGCAAGTCGGATCCGAACGATCCGGACACCGACTACGATGGGCGTTCCGATTATGAAGAACTGGTTCAAGAAGGGACATTGCCGCTGGACCCGACCAGCTTTACACCGGTACGGTTGGCGTATTTCCGGTTCAATGACACGAACTGGCTTGGCGAACGCGGGCAGATTCCGCTGGCGAGCGATAATCTTCAATCCGTGGACGCGTGGATTACTAAAGGGGTGCAACTGACCAACACGGCGGCGATGCTGAAATACCGGACGGTGGAGTCGGATGGGAAGGCAAACATCAATCTGCGGAGTGGCACGGTGCGGTTCTGGTTCAAGCCGTTGTGGAACTCCGGCACTGGCCCGGCGACTGCTCCCGGAAAACTGATCGAAGTGGGCAGCCGGGGCGACGCGCAGACGAACGGCTGGTGGTCTTTATTTGTGAACACGACGGGTGACATGATGAATTTTGTGAGCCAGACGAACGACATGGCGGAAGTGACGAACCTGACGGCGAGCGTCTCGTTCACGTCTAACCGTTGGTGTCAGATTGTGCTCACCGCCACCAACGGCACGGTGGCGCTCTACACAAATGGCATGTTGTGCGCATCGGGCAGTGCGAGCCTGCCCTATCCACCACTGGCGACGCGGACGAATGGCTTCACCATTGGCAGCGACACGGTGAGCGACGGTCAGGCGAAAGGCGTGTTTGAGGATTTGGAAACGTTCAATTATCCGCTGACCGCCGATGACGTCCTGGAAAACTTCCAACTGACGCAGCCGCCAGATTTGATTCCCAACCTGCAACAGTGGTTGATAGCCGGCGTGGTCACGGCCACCAATCCGACCGACCGCGTGAACGTCTGGCTGGATCAAAGCGGCAACACCAACAACGCGAGTTCGAGCGGAACTTCACGCCCTTATCTGGTGACGAACGTGTTAAATAGTTTGTCCGTGATTCGGTTTTACGGGTCAAACTATTTTGGAACCTACCTGAACAGTTCGATTACCAATTGGACAGAAGCGGAGGCGTTCGTGGTTCTAAAAGTCGCGACGAATAAGCCGGGAGCGACGCGCGGGCTGTGGCGGATGGACAGCAGTGGTGGTGGGAACCTCTACCCAAATACGGCAGGCGAGATTATTGATACCTTCGCTTCAAAATCCACGGGTTTCAAAGTCGGCAGCACGTCGCAGGGATTGACAAATTTCCATCTCTACAATCCTCTGAGCCGGCAGGGGGAGTGGGCGATCCGCTTGAATGGTGCAATGAAGTATCATAATGCCACCAACGCTATCGGGCTGACCGCTACGCCTGCCCTCGGCTTGGGGGCGGGTGGTTTCGACGGGGATATCGCGGAAGTCTTGCTGTTTAACCGCGTCCTCAACTCGACCGAGCGCCAGGGCCTGGGCAATTATTTGAACCAGAGATACCAATTAATTGCCGTCTTCCCGCAAGCTCCGTCGAATTTTACCGCCAATGTACTCTCGCCTGGCCAAATCAGCCTGTGGTGGAATACTGGCACCAACAACGAGCAAACGGTTTACCGTGTGGAGCGCAGTGCGGATGGAACGACTTACGCCCAGATTGGAGAAATTGAGGGCGCGTCGTTCATAGATTCCGGTTTGGCGACCAACACGCCGTATTACTACCGCGTCAGCGCAGCAAATTTGGCCGGCGAATCCACATACACGACCACGCTCACCGCTACCACCTCGGTCAGCGGCGTGGACATGCCGTTGGACCCGGCGACGCTCAAGCTTTGGCTGAAAGCCGATCACGGCGCGTTGGTCAATTATGACGGCACGTTGAATTCCTGGCTGTATGTATCGGGCAACACCAATGTCGTGACTTATCCGGGAAGTGACAGGGTCAAACGGCCCTATTGGTTTGCGACGACCAACGCGCTGAACAATCATCCCGTTGTGCGGTTTTTCGGGTCAAACTCGTTTGAGATCCAGTTCAGCGGCGCCAGTGGTGCCTGGACAAACGCCACAGAAGCCGAGGCATTTGTGGTTGTGAAGGCCAGATTGGCAACGAATACCCTGGGGGGTGGTTTGTGGCGTATTGGACCGGGCAATTCTCTCTATCCTGATTCAGCGGGCAACATACGAGATACATTCGCCAGAAGCCCTGATGTCGTCATCAGCAATGTATGGCAACTCACCACAAGTCCTCACCTGTTTAATCCCTACAGCAAACCGGCCGAATGGAGCGCGCGAATCAATGGGACAACCGTTCTCACGGAATCTGGACACACAGTCGCCTTTTACTCCGCCACGCCTCAGATCGGACAGGGGCTTAACTCCTTCGATGGCGATATCGTCGAATGTCTAATTTACAACCAAGTCCTCACGACAGGTCAACGGTCAACGGCGACCGAATACTTGCGCCGCAAGTATAATCTGTGGTGACGCACCAAAGGCTGCCCCATGAAAACAACATCATCTACATTCAGTTTCTTGCCTCTCTCGTTGCTACTATGCCGTCTCGCCCAAAGCGTGTCCGGCGAGGTGATTTTCAACAACTTTGGCCCGCATGACACGTATTCACTTGGTGGGTGGAATCGCCCGGTTCGAGTGCGAACATGGGGTTGGGAGCCGCTGCTCGATTTGAAGTTTCCGGCGGGAGCTACTCGTTAAGTTCAGTCACGCTGGCCTTGGGTAATATTTATCTTCCGGGCAACAACAATCTGGCGATTTCCATTTTCGCTGATAATAACGGAATGCCCGCGGGCGGTCTGCTGGAAACCGTGGTCATGCATCCGACCGACCTCACGGCGGATTATCTAGTGGTGACCTATCCATCCTCACTCGAACCTGTCTTGGCCGGGGGTTCTAGCTATTGGCTGGTCGCGGAGCCGGCGGACTTGAATCTGGTCAATGGCGACAACAACGCCGCATTTAGCTGGTACACGAGTGGAATGGTGGGGCATGCGGGATACCGCGAGTTTAATTTTGCCGCAGAAGCCTGGCGTGATTGGCAAATTAACCCGGACTCGCTGGTTCCCGCCTTCCGCATCGAAGGCACACCGATTCCTGAACCGGGCACGCTGTCGCTGTTGCTTCTTGGCGCTGGCTTGGCCAGTTACCACGGCGGGAGAAAGCGCCGATTCAAGGCCAACTTAGTCGCAATCGGCCTCTTTTCGATTTGAAAGCTCATGATATTCAACCGCGAAATGACCGCCGGGGAACGGGACATCATTGCCACCAACTATTTCCGCAAACGCTTCAACCTCTGGTGAAAGGAGAGAACATGAAAGCACTTCTAAAATACCTGCTTGTCGTTTGCGTTTCAGGATCAGCGCTGGGGCAAGGAACAATCCTATGGAATGAATCTGTTAATGGACCGTTGTCGCGGGACTTTTCTGCACCTACCCCGCTTAGATTGTTACAGCTTAGGCACAAATCAGATTGAAGGAAGCACCGAACTCCAGCCCGACGGGAGCGGATGGCTTGGGTATTATGACTACTTCACTTTTGTAGTTGCGCCAACTGAAAGTCTCTCCGCAGTTTATCTCACAACGGACAACCAGAGAATCTGGACTTGGATCGGAAACCCCGGATTTTCATCACAACTCGGTTTTGTGAGCACCCTTCGAACGGTGACTTATTCCCCCAAATGGGAATTGTAAATATCGGGCCCAACATTTACGGCATGTACGTTGAGAACCACGACCCACAAGTATTTCCGTCCATAGCCAACTACCGCCTCGACTTCTTCGTTCAAACAGTCCCCGAGCCAAGCACAGTTTCATTGTTGCTGGTTGGAGCAGGCTTTGTCGGCTTTTGGAGTCGGAGAAAATACCTGCCGAGGCGGAAATGAAAGGCGACCCGGCACTTTGCTCCGCTGGCAGCAACGCATTCACGCTCCTGCCGTTTGGAACGAACTGTAGCGCGGGTGAGGAATTGGTTGACAAACCATTAGGACGGCGCGTGACAACAACTTGGCGGGCGTCAACAAAATCGGTATTGGCACCATAGCGACTTCTTGGGGGTCAACGCCTTGCTCATTCGCAGAGGGAGCGCAATCGGGTTTGACTCGCATCGCCACCAACTCTAAATTCAAGGCTGATGCTGGCTGCTGAGTCCAAAGTAGTCGAAGCGGGGGTGGCCGACTCGCTCCGCGCCGAACCGACCTGTTCCTGGAAGCAAATCTTGGAACCGGTTGAGCCATTTCTTGAAGCGGTCACGCGCCGATTGGAGAAACAAGTCCACGAATTCGACCCCGGCCTCGCGTCGTACGCCGAATATGCGCTGACGGGCAACGGCAAGCATTTGCGGCCCACGCTCGTGGCGTTGGCGGCTAATTCCCTCGGCAAGGTCAACGATTCCCACGTCACGGTCGCCGTCATCATCGAGATGGTGCATCTGGCGACGCTGGTGCATGACGACGTGATTGATGAGGCGGAGATTCGCCGTGGACGGCTCACGTTGGCCGCGAACTGGAGCAACGAAGTGGCCGTGCTCTTTGGCGATTGCCTGTTTGCCCAGGCGCTGAAGCTGGCCGCCAGTTTCCCAACGCCGGACATTTGCCGCGCGGTGGCGACGTCCACAAACACGGTTTGTGCGGGAGAAATTTTGCAGACGCGGCATCGCCGGAACTTTGGGCGGTCGCGGCGCGAGTATTTCCGGGTGCTGGAAATGAAGACGGCCGAGTTGTTCGCGCTTTCCTGCGAACTGGCCGCGTGTCTGAGCGGCGCGACGCTGTCGCAGCGGACGGCGCTGCGGCAGTTCGGACTGGCGTTTGGGACGGCCTACCAGATTTACGATGATTGCGTGGATTTGTTCGGCTCGGAAGCGGCGGCGGGCAAATCGCTGGGCACGGATCTGGCCAAGGGTAAATTGACCCTGCCGTTGCTGCTGACTTGGGAACGCGCCACGTCGGTCGAACGCGCCGAGCTGGAGAAGTTGATCGCAAACTGGCATCCGGGCGCAATGGGGCGGGTGACGGAATTACTCGCGCGCTGCGAAGTGCTCGGGCCGTCCTTGGAAGTCATCGGCGATTACCTGGCGAAGGCGCGACAGACGCTGCGAGCGTTGCCGGAAACCGACCTGCCGCGACGGGGCCCGAGCGCGGCAGGCGGGCGCGCGGGGTTGCTGGGGTTGACGGAGTATTTGGCGCGACAAACCGAGTCGTTGGGTGCTTGTGTCTGAAAGAGAACCCACAAATGACCAATCCCGCTGCGGCCAAAGCATCGGACGCGAGGGCCGATTTCAGTCCGCCGGTCCAGCCCGTCACGCCGGAAGCCACCGCCGAACAGGAATTGGTGCGGCGCGCGCGGCGCGGCAGTCTGGAGGCTTATGACGACTTGGTGCGGCGCTACCAGGAGCGCATCTACGCCACGATTTATCACATGACGTCGAATCACGAGGACGCCAACGACCTCGCGCAGGACACGTTTATCAAGGCCTACCAGGCGTTGAAATCCTTCAAGGGCGGGTCGAGTTTTTATACCTGGGTTTACCGGATTGCGGTCAACAAAACCATCAACTTTCTGAAGCAGCGCAAGAACCGGACCCACATGAGTCTCAACGATCTGGATTTCAACGCCGAGCACGACCCGGACATGGTGGCGCTGGTTTCGGAACAAACGCCCCGGCGCAAAGCCCAATTGAACGAACTACAGGAAAAATTGAACGAGGCGCTCCTGAAGTTGTCAGAAACTCACAGACTAATTGTTACTTTGCACGATGTGCAGGGTCTGGCCCATGATGAAATCGCCGAGATCATGGAATGTAACATCGGCACGGTGCGGTCGCGGCTCTTTTATGCGCGCCAACAGTTACAGAGTTACTTGTCGGATTATTTGAAATGACTTGACCGATTATGACGCCGGAACAGGAAAACTTCGATGAATTGCGCCGACTCCTCAAACTGAAACGTTGCGAGCAGCCGCCGCCGGGTTATTTCAATGACTTCTCCCGTCAGGTCATTGCGAAGATTCGGGCGAGTGTCCACGAAGACCGCGAGCAGCTTCTCGACCGGTTGTCTTGGGAAGTTCCGTGGCTACAGCGCCTGGTTGCGGCGTTTCAAGCGAAGCCGGCGCTGGCCGTGGGCTTTGGCATGGTGGTTTGCGCTCTATTGGTTGGCGGCGTGATTTACTCGGAGAGCGTGGAATACAAGCCGATGCCGCTCATGCCGACGGTGGAGAGTCTGGCCAAGGTATCGCCAGCACCAACCGTTGTCCCGGCGTTTGGGTTGGCCGAGGCGGGAGTTGGGACGCCGGTGGCAGGCGGCACAAACAACAGCATGAACCCGATCATACAACCAAGCGGGTCGTTGTTTGATGTCCGGATTAATCCGCAACCAGTTAGCTTTCAATTTGGTGGCAACGGCAAATAAGTTTGGGCAGTTCCTCCCCGGGCGCGGCTGAGTGGCCCGCCCGTTTTGCTTTAGTCTTCCGGCGTGAATACCAGCGCGAAACCAACGCCCGTGACCACCAGCCGTCCTGATTCCACTTTGCCCTTCCGTTCGCCCGCGCTGCCGAGGGACAACTCGTAATCGCCATTCGCGCCCTTCCACCGGCCTTGGAGTGTCTGCAATTCCGTGGTGGGCGGCTGGCCGGGCAGCTGTTTGAGTTGCGGATAATTCCTGACCATCACCTGATTGTCCGGCGCGGCCACCAACATCGTCTTGGCATACTCAACCGCCATCCACTTCCTGATCTTCAGCATCTCGCTCGACGGGGTGTTGGGTTTGGCCCGGCGGTATGCGGCCATCGCTCCGTTCACGTCAAAATACCAGCGGCCAAGAATCTTTTCCGAGTACTTCGCGGATTGGCCTTTCTCCAAAAACTCGCGCAAGTCCTTCAAATCCGGCGACACAATGCTCCAGATGAGGTTGAGCATGTCAGGTCGGTTCACGATGGCCTGCACGGTTGGATATGTGCGCAATTCCTTTATTGGCGCTTTCCTCTGCCGTGCTTCGCCAAACGTCTGGTCCTGAGCGATGGCCTGGAACTCCGGTTTTTCGGCCAGCGACAGAAACGCCGGATAACGCGACAACCGTGCCTCCAGCAACGAATTCTGGTAGAGCAACCCCGCCAGGTTCGCCGCGTCGTAGAACACTTCCGGCATAGGATCAATCGCCCGCGCCACGCGCGCCATGCCCGTGCGCTGCAAATCGCGGCCCATCTGGTTGAAGATTTTGATGATCTTGGCGTCGCCGTCCGGCGACGCCAACTGCACCGTCCAGTAGCTAAACATATAAATCACCATCGAGAGCAGCACGAGATAGGCAAGGCCGTTGAGCAAACCGAGGCACAAGCCGAGCCGCGCGTTGAGTCGTTCCCACAACGCCAGCCGCAAATCCCCCGCCTTGTATTTGTAATGCACATCCACTTTGCGATGCGCCGAAAAGCCGATGACTTTGAAAAGCGAAAGCACAATCACGAACACGACGAACGGTGGTAGCAACCAAATCAGCACTGGGTTCGCCACGCCCACGATGGTGACGGCGGGCTTGACGAATCTGGCCAGCGGCCCCGCGAGCAACGCAGCCACGATGATGCCAATAAATGAAACCGCCACGCGAATGGCGCCTTGTTGATAGCCAATGCCGGCCAGACACCCGAGCAGGAGCAGCGCTAGAATCCAAATCGTCATGGCCCACAGTTTAAGTTGATCGGTGGCCAAAGCACGAAAAAAATTCCGGTTGCGGCCCTTCGCCGGCCGGGCAGTATGGCCGGGCACGGGCACACTGGGAAAAGCCAGTGACCCAGCCGATGAAAGAATTTAAGCCGCCGCCGACCCGGTGAAACTCGAATACGAACTTATTCCCGCGGCAAACCGCCATTCCAGCAGAGTGATGGTCATGCTCCACGGGCTGGGGGATAGCATCGAAGGCTATCGCTGGTTGCCGGAGGCGATGAATTTGCCGTGGCTGAATTACGCGCTGGCCAACGCGCCGGACGAATACTACGGCGGCTATTCGTGGTTTGATTTCGCCGGCGACATCGTTCCCGGTGTGGCGCGCAACTGCAAGTTGCTGTTCGCATTGCTTGATGATTTGCGTGCGAAAGGTTTCCCAACGGAGCAGACGACGTTCGGCGGTTTCTCGCAGGGTTGCTTGATGAGCGTCGAGGTGGGCTTGCGCTATCCGCATCGCTTCGCGGGCGTCGTGGGCATCAGCGGTTACGTGTGTGAGCCGGAAAAACTTTTGGAGGAGCTTTCGCCGTGCGCATTCGAGCAACGGCTGCTCCTCACCCACGGCACGCTCGACCCGATGATTCCGTTCGCTGCCGTGCGCGAGCAGGTGAACATCCTCAAGTCCGCCGGACTGCGCATCGAGTGGCACGAGTTCGTAAAACCGCACACCATCGCGGGCGAGGACGAACTGGACGTGATCCGAAAATTTGTGCGCGCCGGTTATCCTGATGTCGCGGGGGAATAGCCGGCCTGCGCCGGGCCAAAGCTCTCGGCTTTGAATCCTCCGGCCGTCACCCGCTCAGGCGCAAGCAACCCAGCCGCGGCCTCTCCCGCTACGGCCCGGCGAAGGCCGGCGCGCGAGCCTCCGTTAAACCCGCACCTGCCGATGAGTGCCGGGCAGCCAGCTTTGTTCCGGGCGTGGTTCGCCCGCGGGTTGCCAGTCCATCGCGCGGTCCACGATCTGTCGCATCTGCGCGAACCACCACGCCGCGCGGGCAATTTTCCCTTCGCGCCGACCGCCCTGCGCCGGGGCTATTGTTCCGCCGATTCCGAGTTCCAGTTGTTCATTTGTCATAACGAGCCTTTCTGTTTTTGGGGACATTTTGGCAGCCGGGGTCGGACAAATACGGTCCAAGAATAAAGATTTTTTGGGCGGGAAGCGCAGCAGCACGAGGGCGCAAACAAACCCTCCAGGACGTGGCTTTTGGGCACGAGGCTGCTGAACGCTTGACGGGCGGCCCGGTCAATCCCATTGATTACGTATGCAACTGGACAAACTGACCATCAAATCGCAGGAAGCGCTGGCGGAAGCCCAGCGCGTCGCCCACGAACACTCACACCAGGCCGTGGATTGCGAGCATCTGCTGCTGGCGTTGATGCGCCAGAGCGAGAGTCTCGTGCCGGAGCTGTTGGAGAAAATCGGCGCGCCGGTGGCGAAACTTCAGCCGGATGTTGAAAAAGAACTGGCGCGTCGGCACCAGGTCCAGGGGACGAGCAGCAGTGACGTGTTCTCCAGTCAGGAATTGAAAAAGGCGCTGGATGCCGCGCAATCCGAGGCGGGCAAGCTCAAGGATGATTATGTCAGCACAGAACATCTGCTGCTCGGCATCCTCGATGCCGGCGGCTCGGCGCTGAAACAGATTTTCAAGGCCCACGGTCTCAAGCGCGACACGGTGCTCAAATCACTCGTCGCATTGCGTGGCAATCAGCGCGTGACCGACCAGCAACCTGAAGGAAAGTTTCAGGCGCTGGAAAAATATGGGCGCGACCTGACGGCACAGGCACGGCAGGGCAAGATTGATCCCGTCATCGGGCGTGACGAGGAAATCCGCCGGGTGATGCAGGTGCTCACGCGGCGGACTAAGAACAATCCAGTGCTCATTGGCGAACCGGGCGTGGGCAAAACGGCCATCGCCGAAGGCTTGGCGCGGCGCATCGTGAGCGGTGACATTCCGGAGTCGCTCAAGAACAAGCGGCTCGTGGCGATGGACCTGAGCGCGATGATTGCCGGGGCAAAGTATCGCGGTGAGTTCGAGGATCGGCTCAAGGCGTTTCTCAAGGAGATCACCGCGAGCGAGGGGAAAATCATTCTGTTCATTGACGAGTTGCACACGATTGTCGGGGCGGGCGCGGCGGAAGGCGCGACGGACGCGGCGAACATCATGAAGCCGCAGCTCGCGCGCGGCGAGTTGCGCTGCGTGGGCGCGACGACGCTGGACGAATATCGCAAGCACATCGAGAAAGACCCGGCGCTCGAGCGCCGTTTCCAACCGGTGCAGGTGGCCGAGCCGACGGTGGAGGCCACCATCGCGATTCTGCGCGGGCTGAAGGAGCGTTACGAAGTTCACCACGGCGTGCGCATCCAGGACGCGGCGCTCGTGGCGGCGGCGATGCTTTCGCATCGCTACATCACGGATCGGTTTTTGCCGGACAAGGCGATTGATCTCGTGGACGAGGCGGCGTCGCGGCTGCGGATGGAACTGGATTCGATGCCGGTGGAAATTGACGTGCTGGAACGCCAGATCATGCAGTTGGAGATCGAGCAGAACGCGATGAAGCGGGAAAAAGACGAGGCATCGCGCGAGCGGTTGAAGAAGCTGGAGAAGGAGCTCGCGAACCTGAAGGAGAAATCCTCCGGTCTCAAGGCGCAGTGGCAGAATGAAAAAGCCGCCATCAACGCGGTGAGCATCATCAACAGCCAGATCGAGCAGACGAAGATCGAACTGGAGCAGGCGCAGCGCAAAGGTGATCTGAACCTCGCGTCACAGATTCAATACGGCAAGTTGCCGGAATTGCAGAAAAAACTCGCCGCGTCGGAAAAGGCGTTGCGCGAAAAGCCGGCGGGCAAACGGTTGCTGACCGAGGAAGTCACCGACGAAGATATCGCGCAGGTCGTCGCGGCGTGGACGCACATTCCCGTCTCGCGGATGCTCGAGGGCGAACGCGAGAAATTGCTCAAGATGGAGGAGCGGTTGGGGCAGCGCGTCATCGGGCAGAAGCAAGCAGTGGTCGCCGTTTCCAACGCGGTGCGCCGTTCACGCAGCGGGTTGCAGGACCCGAACCGGCCCATCGGCTCGTTCATATTCCTCGGCCCGACCGGCGTGGGCAAGACCGAGACGGCCCGTACGCTCGCGGAATTTCTCTTCGACGACGAGCAGGCGATGGTGCGCATAGACATGAGCGAATACATGGAGAAACACACCGTTGCGCGGCTCATCGGCGCGCCACCGGGCTACGTCGGCTACGAGGAAGGCGGGCAACTCAGCGAAGCCGTGCGCCGCAAACCTTACTCGGTGATCCTGTTCGACGAGATCGAGAAGGCGCATCACGACGTGTTCAACGTGCTGCTGCAAGTGCTCGACGATGGCCGGCTCACCGACGGTCAGGGCCGCACGGTGGATTTCAAAAACACCATCGTCATCATGACCAGCAACCTCGGCTCGCCGATCATTCAGGAATACTTTGCGAAGGCTGAAGGCCAAAGGCTGAAGGCTGAAAAATCCGAAATCGCAAATCGCAAATCCGAAATTGAGAAGATGGAGCAGGCGGTGCTGGCGGAATTGAAGCGGCATTTTCGCCCGGAATTCCTGAATCGCGTGGACGACGTGATCATTTTCCAAAGCCTCGACGAGAGCGAACTCGCGCGCATCGTGGACATCCAGCTCGGGCGATTGGAACAACGCCTCGCGCAGCAGAATCTCACGCTCGACGTGGACGCCGCCGCGAAATCATTGCTGGCGAAGGAAGGCTACGACCCGCAATTCGGCGCGCGCCCGCTCAAGCGCGCGATTCAGGAACACCTGCTCGATCCGCTCGCGACGAAGTTACTGGCGGGCGAGTTCAAGCCAAACGACAAAATCAAAGTCGGCGCGAAGGATGGGGAACTGTTTTTCGCGAAGAAGTAGAGAATGATAAAACTCGCCGGATAAGATTGACCCGTTAAACTTCAGTAACAACTTATGCACCTGCATCAAGGCAAATTAGGCGACTCGGGCGGGCCGCAATATTGGCTTCAAGATATTCCCAATCATGTCAGCGGCCATCTTCAGCGGGTAAAGGCGTGTCCGGTGATTCTTCAGACGCCATACGGACCTGTTGAAACGCCATTTGTTGCCGTTGACCCAAACCATAAGCTTATCGGTGATAAGATCGTCAAAGCGAATGCCCAACATTACCGAATTCAGAAGGGCCAATCCAAAGTGTCAATTGGGCAGGCGATTCGTCGGTGGTTTGCGTTGAGAGACGATGTTGAATTAGAGCAAATTGAGATAGACATCTCCTTCGACAAGCAGAGTCGTTTCATTCTCGTTCCACTTCAAATAAAATGGCGGAACGTCAGTCGTCTGCAAAATTTACCGCAGATTAGTGCTCCGCTTTCCTTCAACTCGAAGCATCAGAGCGAACTTTGGAAGAGCCAAATCGAACGATGCAGGAAAATCTCGCCCGATGCGCTTGATTGGACGGCTGATCAGTTTAAGCGTTTTGTTCATCAACGTAGTCAGCCACGCGCAAAAGGGGCGGACGAGCGAGATTTATTGCGGTTGGCAGGTGCATTTGACCGCCTAGGATTGAAGGTCGGGCCGTATCTTAAGACCGGCTACGATTGTCCAGAATCCCTTTTCACATTCTTGGACTTCCCTGCATATCCGTGTCCTTTAGAAATAAAGACACGGTCTGACGGGTTCAAATACCAGGTGAAGAACTATTTGAAATTGCCGCGTGTCGTCGTGCTTTGTCTGCACCACGACCTGCCGCATCCGCCGCAGCATGTCGACGTTGTCGAGGTTGCCGCGCTCGTTAAGTATTTCTCAGCATGAACCAGCGTGACTTAATTCAGCCTATCCTCGAAGCGATTCCTGCTGAACGACAGGACGCCGCACGGCATTACGGCGTGCATCCGTATTTCACGCGCCGACCCGCTAATGTCGTCCGAGCTTACGTTGAGCGTTATTCGCAAGAAGGCGATGTGGTGCTTGATCCATTTGGCGGCACGGGCGTAACCGCGATTGAGTCTTTTCTGTTGGGGCGGAGCGCAATTCAAAACGACCTGAATCCGTTCGCAAACTTCATCGCGCGCAACATCGCTGACACGACCCTTCCTTCCATCACACCACTTCGGCAGGCTTTTGAGCGTGTGCAGCAGGCTTGTGGAGCCTCGTTGCAGAAAATCGAAGATGATGAAAACGCAGCCAAAGAAGCTCTCAAGCAACTGCCTCTGCCAGAAGACATCAAACTGCCGCGCAACTCGGACGCCGAATTCTTCTACGAGATGTTCACCCCGCGCCAGCTGGCCGGCCTCGCATTAATCAAACAGGCGATTGAGCGAGAGCCTGAGGGAATTATCCACGACTTGCTGCTGCTGGCTTGGTCCGCCTCCGTCGCCAAGCTGAACAAAACATTTCTTTCTGCGAAAGGCCGTGCCGCAAGTCGTGGCGGATCGAGCATCTTTAGCATCTACCGCTACAAACTGGCGACCGAGTTTGTGGAACTGCCAATTTGGGAAACATTTCAAGGACGTTTCCTAAACGTGGTGGCGGCAAAAGAGGAAGTGTTGCAATTTCGGGATCATCGGCGGAATGAGTCTGGCAGTTTGTCGAAGCTGGACAGCCGCAAACATTTTCGCACCTTGTCGCACGACGCTGCGACACTGGACAAAGTAATCAAGCCCGGAACAGTGGATTATATTTTTACCGACCCGCCTTACGGCGCTTTCATCAGTTATCTCGACCTCTCCGTTTTATGGAATCATTGGCTGGGGTTTTCAGTGACCGACAAGACTCGCGAACTTGAAACCATCGTTGGGGGCGAACGTGGACACACGGAAGAGCATTACAAAGCGAGCCTTGCCCGCAGCATCAGAACCTCGCTGCGTTTATTGCGGCCTGACCGCTGGTTCTCCATTGTTTTTCAGCATTGGGACACGAGTTACTTTGCCACCATTCTCGAAACCGCCAGCGATTGTGGTGCGGAATTGAAAGCCGCCATCACCCAAACCGGCGATGTCATCTGGTCCATGCACAAAAAGAAAAACTCCGCCAGCGTGCTGGCCGGCGAAATGATTCTCACCTTTTACAAGCCCAACAAAGTTCAGAAAAAATCCGCACCGGCAAAGTCCGTGGTTGAGAAAGATTCGCCCGCCATCCTGACAGAAGTCTTTGATGCGTGCTTAAGCAACGGCGTGACCAGCTTTACGAGTGAAGCGCTTTTCAATCGGTTGGTAATCGAACTCTGGCGGCGGCGTGCTCTGGGTTGTTTGAACCTTGACCGCGAAGAATTTGTCAGCCGTTTGGAGCGGCGCGGGTGGAACTACAACGCGCGAACCCATCTTTGGTCGAAGGGCGGCTACCCCAAGACTGTGTTTGGAGAGATGATGCTTTTTGAAGACTGATGCCAGGCCCGAACCGCGGCTCAGACGACCGCCGGCCGAGGCAAAATCAAATCGCCACGGTTTGCATCCAGTTCCACCGTGGCGCCGATTGGCAACGTCGCGTTGTGTTGCACGTGGCCGAAAGGCAAGCCAGATACAACCGGAACTTTCAGCGGGAGCAGGCGTTCGCAGAACACGTCTTCCAAGGTTTGCCGATATTCCTTTGCTCGCTTCGCTTTGGGGTCTTCACAATCCCGGTTGATGCCGATGGCGATGCCAGCCACTTGCTGGAGCAGGCCGCAGTTCAAGAGACAGGTCAGCATCCGGTCGAAGCGATACGGTTCTTCGCGGAGGTCTTCGAAGAACAGAATCCGATCCCGAAACGGCGGCTGCCACGGCGTGCCGATGAGGTTGCAGAGCAACGTGAGGTTGCCGCCGATGAGTTGGCCGCGCGCGACCCCGCGCCGGAGAATCTGCACGGTCTTGCGGCGGTAGCCGTGCGAAATACCGCCAGTCGCCGCGAGAGAGATGCTGGTGGGGTAGGGCGCGTCACTCCGTGCGCGCCGTTCAGCGAGAAGTATTTGAACTGCGGCGCGCACGGAGTGACGCGCCCTGCCTTCCATCGGTGGTGCAAGGCATAGCATCCGCAAAAAGCTTTCCAACGTGAACGGTGACATATCGGCCTTGGCAAAATCGGAGTTCACCATCGGGCCGTGGAAGGAAATCAAGTTGGCTTGGGTCAGAAACGCGCAGTGGAGCGCGGTGATGTCGCTGTAGCCCACGAAGATTTTAGGGTTGGCGCGAATGGCGCGATAGTCGAGCAACGGCAACAGGCGCGTGGTGCCGTGGCCGCCGCGGACGCAGAGGATGGCGTTCACTTTGCGGTCGGTGAACATGCGCATCAAATCGCCGGCGCGGTCGCGGTCGCTGCCGGCGAGGAAGCCGTGGCGCTTGTGGACATGGGGCGCGAGCTTCATCTTGAAGCCGAGTTTTTCCAGTGCAGCGACACCGCGATCAAGGTTTTCCGGGTCGGGCGGCGGGCTGGCGGGGGCGATGATCCCGATGGTGTCGCCGGGTTGGAGTCGGGGTGGCCGAATTGGCATTGGGTCTTGTTGCGGTCGCGTCCCGCTCTGCAAGGTCAAATCAAATTTGCGGTGCGTGTCCGGCGGTTTCCGCGTCGCGCACGGCGAGCAACCGGTCCTTGGTCTGCTGGAAGACCTGTTCCAATTCGCGGACCAATCCGGGCGCGGCCTGCACGTTTCCGGCGCGGCCCATCTCTTCGAGTTTTTGCGCCAGATCGATGAGCCGTTTGCAGCCGAGGTTGAGGCTCATGCTCTTGAGCGCGTGTGCGTGAAACACCAGCTTGGACGCATCGTTCGCGGATTCGCCAACCTGGGCGATACGTCCGGGCGCGCTGTCGAGGAATAGATCAATCAACTCGCGCAAAATGCTTCCGCCGTCGGAGGGCGGCATGTCCCGCAATTCGGCCAGAATGCTTTCATCCAACAATTCGTCCGAGGCCGACTCAAGTTGTCGCCGCAAAAAGGCCGTGTTGAGTTTATGGGCCTTGGTCGGCCCCCAACGTTCGAGCGCGGCCTCCAATTCGGCGATGCGCACGGGTTTGGAAATGTAGTCGTCCATGCCGGCGGCGAGGCATTTTTCGCGGTCGCCCATGAGCGCGTTGCCGGTCATGGCGATGACGACGGGCCGCCGCTCGCGCGTCCAGCGCTGGCAAATCTGGCGCGCACATTCCAGCCCGTCCATTTCCGGCATCTGCACGTCCAGGAACAGCACGTCGTAGGCTTTATGTTCGAGCGCCTTGATGACTTCGGTGCCATTGCTGGCAACGTCGGCGCGGTAGCCGAGTTTGTTCAAAACGCTCAAGCCGACCTTCTGATTGATGGGATTGTCGTCGGCCAGCAGCAGTCGCAACGGCAGGCGGCGCGCGAAACTCGAGTCCAGCCCCGGCGCGGTGGCCACTCGTTTTTCCCGTTGGATCTGCACGCTTAGGACGCGGCAGAGCGCGTCGAGCAGTTGCGCCGGACGAATGGGCTTGTGCACGAAAACAGAAATGCCCAGCGCCGCCGGGCGCGGATCGTCGCTGCGCAAGCGCACGGCGGACAGCGGGAGCAGCGGCAATTGGCGGCCGTGAGGTTGCTTGCGAATTTCGTCGGCGAGGGCGAGGCCCTCCGAGACTTGATGCCCGCTCCCCCCTCCAAACCCCCCCCCTCCCCCATTTGGGGTGGGGTGAGGGGGGTGGAGGGGGGAGCGGGCCTGAAAAACTCCGGCAGTTGCAAATCGAAGAGCACGGCGTCGAACGCGGGGGTTTCGGCGAGCCGCTTGAGGGCGTCGCGACCCGTGGTAACGCACTCGACGGCCATGCCCCATTGCTCGGCGCGGTGGGTGATAATGCGGCGGTTGGTGGCGCTATCCTCCACGACGAGCAACCGGCGGCCGGCGAGTTGCGGCTGCGGCGTCTGCCAGTTGGGGGGCGCGGTGGCGGCGGTCGCCTTCGTGGTGATCGTGAAATGAAACGTCGCCCCCTTGCCCGCGTCGCTGTCCACCCAGATGCGGCCGCCCATCAACTCCGCCAGCCGTTTGCAAATGGCCAGGCCCAAGCCTGTGCCGCCGTAGTGGCGGGTGGTGGAGGCGTCCACCTGCTGGAAGGACTTGAACAGGCGATGCTGCCGTTCGCGCGGAATGCCGATGCCAGTGTCCCGCACAGAAAAGTGCAGCAGCCATTGTTCGGGATGGCGGACAAAGTCCGTGTCCTGTTCGTGGCCCGGTTCAATGGTGCGATAGCCGTGCGCGGCGGCCGTGACCTCGACGAAGATTTCGCCGTGCGTGGTGAACTTGATCGCGTTGGCGACGAGGTTGACGAGAATCTGACGCAGTCGCGTGACATCGCTGACGAGAATTTTGGGAATGATGTCATCCACGTTGTAGGCCAGATCCAGTTTCTTTTCCGCGGCGGCGGGCGCCAGCAAATCCAGCGCCTCCTCGATGCAGGTGTGCAACTCAAACGGGTGATGTTCCAGGTCCAGTTTGCCCGCCTCGATTTTCGAGAAGTCCAGAATGTCGTTGATGATGGTGAGCAGGGCGTCGGCGCTGCTGCGGGTGGCTTCGACGTATTCGCGCTGTTCGTCGGTGAGTTCGGTGTCGAGCAAGAGGGAAACCATGCCGATGACGCCGTTCATCGGGGTGCGGATCTCATGGCTCATGTTGGCGAGGAACTCGGACTTGGCGAGCGTGGCTTCTTCGAGTTTCTGGTTGAGCGCGGTCAGCTCGCTGTTGTTCTCCATGAGTTGCTGCTGGCTTTCGCGCAAGGCGTGATAAGCGGCATCGCGCTGCAACTGGTTCAGGTAGGCGCGCGAATGGTAACGCAGCCGCGCGATCAACTCGATGCGGTCGGGCAGTTTGACGAGATAATCATTCGCACCCATCGCAAAAGCCTGGCCCTTGACCTGCGGGTTTTCGTTCGTCGAGAGAACGATGATGGGAATTTCCCGAGTGGCCGGGTTTGTGCGGTACTGGCTGACGAGCGTCAAGCCGTCAATGCCCGGCATGACCAGGTCTTGCAGGATGACGGTGGGCTGGATGTGGGTGGCGGTGCTCATCGCCTCACGGGCGTCGGCGCAGTAGTGAAAATCAATGTCCGCTTCATTGGCGAGTGCCCGGCGGATGGCTTCGCATCACGTGATACTCGGGTGGCTGCGGCGAGGTGCCGCTCGCGCTTGGCGGCGCGGTCACGGCGGAGTTGGTGCGTTCTTCGGGCATCAGGTTCTGGTCTTTCCAGCCACCATATTCGTGAGGCGCGGGCCGATTTTGTCCAGCGCTAAAATTTCGGTGGCCGCGTGTAATTCCGCGGCGGCCTTGGGCATGCCGTACACGGCGCTGGTGGCCTGGTCCTGGGCGATGGTATGATGCCCGTGTTTTCGCAGCAGTTGAAGGCCCGCAGCACCGTCGCGGCCCATGCCGGTGAGCAACACGCCGATGGCCATGCCTTTCCAATGTTGACTCACGCTCTCAAAGAAAACGTCCACCGACGGCCGGTGCGCGCAATCCACCGATGCGCGCATGTAGCCCCAGCGTGAAGAAGGCGTGAGGACGAGATGAAATTCCCGGCCCGCCAGCAGCACGATGCCGGCTTCCGGATGGTCGCCTTCCTCCGCGAGGCGCACCTGGAGCGATGTTTGCCCGCCCAACCAATCGGCCAGGCCGCGGGCAAACTGCACGTCCACGTGTTGCACAATCGCCACGGCGGCCGGAAAATCCGCAGGCAAATCGGCGAGGATTTTGGCCAACGCCGCCGGCCCGCCCGCCGAAGCGCCAATGGCCACCAGCCGGTCGTGTTTGAAATCCGCCGGGCGTGCGCCGGGCGCACTGGCGGCGACCGACTTGCGCGCGCTGACCGGCCCGATCAAGCGGCGGATCGTTTCGATTTTTGCCAGCAAAGCTTTGGTGTCGTCACGATGGCTCAGGGCGCCGAGTGCCGGGGTGTTCACGGCGTCCAGCGCGCCGGCGCCCATCGCTTCAAAAACCTTTGCCGCATGGTCGTTGACATTGGCGGTGACGACGACGATGGCGCAAGGGGTTTGGGCCATGATGCGCCGGGTGGCTTCCACGCCGTTCATTTCCGGCATGATCAAATCCATGAGGATCAGGTCCGGCCGGTCGCGGGCGCAAAGCTTGACCGCTTCCGCGCCGTTGCGGGCGATCCACGCCAGTTGATGGCCTTCTGCGTCGAGCAGGACGCGGCGCAGCGCCTCCACGGCGAGCATCATGTCGTTGACGATGGCGATTCTCATGATTCCGGTTCGCCGATGAGGTCCATCACGGCTTCCAGCAACCTTTCATCATGAAAGCTGCCCTTGGTCAAATAATAATCCGCGCCGGCGTCCAGACCGCGCAGGCGATCTTCCTCGCGGTCTTTGTACGAAACAATCATCACTGGCAGCGATTTGAGACGCGCATCTTTTTTGATCAACGTGGCCAGCTCGATGCCGTCCATACGCGGCATGTCCACGTCCGTGATGACCAGATCATAGGGCAAGGCTGAAGGCTGAAGGCTAAAGGCTGAAGGATCGGTTCTTTCTTCCTTTAGCCTTTGGCCTTCAGCCTTAAGCATTGACCACGCCTCCATGCCGTCCACCGCCACGTCGGCCAAGTAACCGCGGCTGAGCAGCAGTTTGCGCTCAAGTTCGCGCACGGTCAGCGAATCATCCACGACGAGCACGCGCTTGCGTTTTTTCGTTGGCGCTTCCAATCCCGCGTGGCGCACGTTGGCCAGCGTACCGGACGCGATCAGCTTCTCAATCGAACGCAGCAGGTCGTCCACGTCCACGATCAACACCGGCGCGCCGTCTTCCATGAGCGCGGCGGCGCTGATGTCCTTGACCTTGCCGAGCCGCGGGTCGAGCGGCTGGACGACCAGTTCGCGTTCGCCGAGAAAGCGGTCCACGACCAGGCCATAGAGTTGGTTTCGCCCTCTCCCCCCTCCAAACCTCTCCCGCTCACCCATTTGGTTTGGGGTGAGGGGGGTGGAGGGGGGAGAGGGCCACACAACACTGCTGCGGTCGCCGAGCACGACGATGGACAGGCCGTTGTCCGCGGCCTTGGGCGGGGCGCAATCAATCACCTCGTGCGCGGTGAGCAGGGCCACGAGGGTCGCGGGCTGGTCTGACTCTCGACCCTCAACCCTCGACGCCAGACGGAAGAAATGGCGGCCTTCGAGCGCTTCGATTTTGTCGCGCGGCAATTTGAGGGTGTGGGCGATTTGCGCCAGCGGAATGGCGTAAGGCTCGCCGCCAATCTCGACGAGCAGCGTGCGCAGCACCGAAAGTGTCAGCGGCAGTTGCAATTGAAATTTCATGCCGCGACCGGGCTGGGTGAACACGCGCACGTTGCCCCGCACGCTTTTCACCATGTTTTGCACGACGTCCAGGCCGACCCCGCGCCCGGAAATTTCCGTGACGGTGTTCTTGAGCGTGAAACCGGGCAGGAAAAGAAATTCCAACAACTCGGCTTCGTGCATTTTTTCCGCCAGCGCCATGGTGGTCAGTTTTTTCTCCACGATGATCTGGCGCAGCCGATTGGGGTCGGCGCCGGCCCCATCGTCGGACACGACGACCAGCAACATGCCGGCGCTGTGGCGGGCTTCGAGTTGAATGACGGCCTCGGCGGGCTTGCCGGCGCGCTGGCGTTGTTCCGGCGTTTCGCAGCCATGATCCACGGCGTTTCGCAGCAGATGCGCCAGCGGCGTTTCGAGGCGGTCGAGGATGTCGCGGTCCACCTGCGTGTTCTCGCCGATGATTTCCAACCGGGCCTGTTTGCCAAGCGAGCGGGCGAGGTCGCGCACCATGCGCGGGAAACGATGCGTGCCGTCGGCAAACGGCCGCATCCGCGTGCGCAACACTTCGAGGTAAAGCCGGTTCGACAAATGCGCGGAGCGGCGGTCATACAAATCCAGTTCCTGCAACCGGTCGGCGAGGAACTGCCGGCTCTCGGTCGTCTTCGCAAAGAGCGCGTTAAAGTGGCCGGTCGAACGTTCGGACAGGTTTGTGCTTTGCAGCCCTTGCCGCAGTCCGTCGAGCGTCTGTTCCAACTCGGTTTGCATGCGCTTGAGCCGTTGCATGGAGTCGGTGAACGGTCGCAGCCAGCGCGATTCCACGAGTGATTCGCCCGCCAGGCCGAGCAGACGATTCAAATTGTCCGCGGTCAGCCGCAACACGCGTTCGGGAGCTTCAGTTTTGGGTTCGGGGGCGGTCAGCGCGCCGGTCGGCGGCGAGGATGAAGGATGGAGGATGGAGGATGGCACGGGCGACGGTGGCCCACCGCCATTCTCCTTTTCAGACCCCGTCGGCGGCCCGGCTTTGTGGGTAGGCATGAATGAGCCGAGCAAGGTTAAAACTTCCTGGATTTCGGCGGCGTGGTCGGTTTCCCACGCGGCGATGTTTGCTTCGTCGTGCTTGGAAATGTGGCTGAACAGGTCCACGCCGCGAAACAGCACGTCAATGACCGGCTGGCCCAACTGGATTTTGCCGTGTTGCGCCGCGACGAAGCAGTCTTCCATCGCATGAGCCACCCGCACGGCGACCGGTAGGTTGACGATGCGCGCGCCGCCCTTGAGCGAGTGAGCCGCGCGCATGAGGGCCTCCAGCAGTAGTGCGAGGGGCGAGGGGTCAGGTGTCAGGTGCCCTGATTCCTCGCCCCTGGCACGTGACACCTTTTCGAGTTCCAGCAACCCGCTCGTCAGGACAGCTGTCTGGGTTTCTGTCTCCACGCGGAACAGCTCCAGCATGGACAGGTTGCGCAAATCGTCTTGTGGCTGATTCTTCACATGAGGCTGCGATTCAACGCGCTGAACAATGAATCCGCATCCAGAAATCCCACCGACCGTTCCCGCCACGCGAAAATGCCCCGCGTGTGGGTTAGCGTGGATTTGGAAATCGTCGCGGGCGGTTCCTTCATCTCGTCGCGGTGGAAGCGATGGATGCCATGCACTTCGTCCACGGGGAATGCCAGCCGGTGGCCGTCCCAGTTGGCCACCAGCAGACGGTCGAAGATGAACGAAGAATGCGGAATGAAGAATGAAGACGCGGGTCTGGATTCGACATTCTGCATTCTGCCTTCTTCCTTCTTCATTTCAGTCAACCCGAGCAGGCGCGCCAGCGACGCGCAGATCAGGAGTTCGCCGCGGATATTGACCAGTCCGAGCACAACGCTGTGCCGCCGGTGCGGCAACGTGTGGAGGGAGCGCTGCTCGGCCACTTCTTGAAAAGCGAGCGTGGGCAGAGCCAGCCATTCCGAACCGAGACGGAAAATGACCAGCGAAGTCTTGGCCGGCCGGGTGATTTTTTTTACTTCCGCATAGTGACCGGTGCGCTCACGCCGGTAATCCACCGACAGCGGCCGGTCCAACAGTTGAATGCCGGCGGCTGAATAAACCGGGCAGTTGCGGCAATGAATGAATTTTTGCAACTCGCGGCATGTGCCGTTGCCGCTGACGCCGATGGTGCTCCAGCAATCATGGACCAGCGCGGAGTCGAGGGTCGGGGGTCGAGGGTCGAGGGCACACTCCAACGCTGGCGCTCGACGCTCGACTCTCGACGCTCGACTGAGTTGGGGAGGTTTCACGATTCAATCACGGTTTTTGTTGCACACGCTCGGCGCGGCGTTTGAACGTGCGGGCGCCGACCGAATCCCCGTTCTTTTCCAGCAGCAACGACATTTGCAGCAAAGATTCGAAGTGATCCGGTTCAAGATAAAGCGCCTTGCGATAGTAGTCCATCGCTTGCGGGTCGCCGCCCGAGTCATGCACCAAGCCGAGCAAATAGAAAGCTTGGGCCGACGGACCTTGGCGGTCGAGGTGTGCCTGACAAATCGCGGCGGCGGCGGCCAACTCGCCAGCGTCGGCGAGTTGCCGGGCAGCCGCCAGATCGGCCTGTGACGGCGGCGCAGCGCCGGCGGCGGCGGGACGTTGGGCTTGTTTGCCGGCTGAAATGGGCGTGGACGCTGCGGGCATCAGCGGCGCAACGAATTTGGGCGCTCGTGGGGCGCGTTCGCGGCGGACGGGCGGTGGCCTCGTCGCCTCGCCGGCCCGGCGACAGGCGAAAGCCATGGGGACATTCGCGGAAACGAAACCGTGCCGGATGGCCAATGGTAATTCCGCGGGGCCAACGAACAACACACCTTGCGGCGCGAGCAGGCGATGCACTTTTTCAAGCGCCCTGGTCTGCGCCGCGCCGTCGAAGTAAATGAGCAGGTTGCGGCAGAAAATGAAATCGTAGGCCGCGCGTCCGGCGAGAAACTGTTCCTCAAAAATGTTCGCGCGATGGAACTGGACGCAATCGCGCACGCGCGGATGCAAGGCGTGGCCGTCCGGGGCCGCCTGAAAGTAGCGCCCGCGGAAATCGAGTCCCTTGCCGCGGAAGGAATTCTTTCCATACACGCCGCGTTGGGCGCGGGCCAGGGCCCGTGCGCTCACGTCCACGGCGTCAATCGTGAAACGTTCCGGCGGAATGTCGGCGTCGAGCAAAGCCATCGCCAGCGAATACGGTTCTTCACCGGAAGAGCAGGGGAGACTCAGCAGGCGGAGCGGGCCGGTGGAATGTTGTGGCAGCCATTCGCAACGCACCAATTGGACGAGGGCAGTGAACGGATCACGATCACGAAAGAACCACGTCTCGGTGACGACGACCGACTCAACCAATTCTTCCCATTCGTCCCGCCCTTGCGCGCAAGAGCGGGATTCGAGCAGGCGCTGATACTCCTCGATTTTTTTCAGGCCGAGGCTTTTCATGCGCCGCCGCACGATGCGCTCAATGGAGGACGAGCCGACGGACGCGGCATCCAGCCCGATTTTCTCCCGGAGCAGGCGGTCAATGGGATTCATGGCTCAATTGGGGCCAGTGGTACAACTTGCCGTCTCATACACAAGGCGGATTCTGCCGACTTGATCTGACTCTGGCAACTGTGGACGCGGTTTGGAACGGCTGAAGGATGGCATGGCGACCAACGCGAGAAAAGATCCTGGAAACAGTTCTTGCAACAGCTTCGGCAACCTGAGCCGCATCCAACCCGACACCGGCAAAGACGTCAAATTCAGTTACCGCTACGATCTGCTGAACCGCCTGACATACGTGTTGGACCGTTTCACGAATAACACCGCTTACACCTTTGACGGTGCCGGCAATTTCCAGACCGCCCGCTATCCCAATCTCGTCACGAACGCCTGCGGTTACAACGCGCTCAACCCCCTGACCAACGTCAGTGTCATCACGGCGAGTGGCGCTATTGCGAGTTTCGCCGACACGCTGGCAGCAGCGGGCAATCGTACGAATCTGAATGAAATTATCAACGGGGCCAGCCGCACAAATCAATGGCAGTGTGACCCGTGCTACCGGCTCACCAACGAGGTCATCAGCGGCTCTGCGCCAGCGGGCAGCATCAGCTACAAATACGATACAGTCGGCAACCGCACGAACCGGACTTCGAGCGCCAGCGGCGTAACCAACCAGACGTTTGTTTTCAATTCAAACGACCAGCCCACGAACGATGTTTTTGACAGCACCGGCCACACCCGGACAAACAACGGCAATGCGTTCTTCTACGACGTTGAGAACCGATTGACCAATGCCGTCGTGGGCGGGACAAACATCATCATCGTCTATGACGGCGACGGCAACCGCGTGAAGAAAATTGTCGGCTCGACCACGAATCTGTATCTCGTGGACGACCGTAACCCGACGGGCTACACGCAGGTATTGGAAGAAAAATCCGTCAGCGGCGGGACAACCAATCTGGTCCGGCTTTACACGTACGGCTTTGATCTCATCAGCCAGCGTGACGCCCGTCGGGAGCGCCTCCGTTGCCGCTCGGTTTTCGGGGCTGCCCCATCTCTTTCGTTATTGGATTCCCAACCGGGAAAGCTCTCCAGAAAAGCTTTGCCCTCCAGCAACACCTTCCAGCAACAAGCTTGTCTTCGGGGGATTGGTCGGGAGATACTGTGAAAAATCAGTTTCCAAACGCGAGATGGGAAGCGGTGATCAACCGGAAAAAATACGACCGTAAGAGCAACAAAACAAAGACGCTCCCGCCGGGTCGCTTCTGGCGACTGATTCGAAGTAATAGTCCCAGCCATGAGTTTCGAAATCCAACAAAGTTTGCAAACTGAACAATCCCGACACCGGTCGGAAAGGCCGCCGGGAAACGAGTTGCCCGAATCATGAAGAGGAAAGGCGAATTCTTGTTGGGAATTGATTTGGAGGACGTGCGTGACCTGGCCTCGAATGGCGACCGAATGAAGGAGCGCGTGCCCGTGATGACCCGCCGGCTGCTGACGCTGCTGCGCAGCTTGGGGGTTAGGATTACTTTTTTTGTAACAGGCCAACTCGCGGAGCGGTATAAGAATATTCTCCAGGAAATCCAAAGTGAAGGGCATGAGATCGCCTGCCATACCTTCTGGCACAAACCCTTGAGCCATTACACCCAGATCGAATTCGAAGATGATTTGAAACGTAACCTGGCCGCTCTTTCGGCAGCCGGCGCACAGTCGGCGCGCGGATTTCGCGCCCCGGTTCTTTCCATGACCCCGCGAACCACCTGGGCCTACTCCATCCTCGCGCGGAACGGGATCACTTACTCCAGCAGCGTCCTGCCCGGCGCGAACCCGTTATTTGGATGGCCGGATTTCGGAGAGAACCCCAAGGTTATGAACGGAGTGTTGGAAATTCCCGTCTCGGTGAGCCACGGGTTGGGGATGCGGCTGCCATTTGCCAGCGGCGTGTACTTTCGCGCCTTGCCGTTTACGATCATCAAACACCAGTTCCGGCACTTTGCCAGCCGCGGCACGCCGATCGTCGCGTATATTCACCTCTTGGATCTCGATAAGGACCAAGAGCGGTTCCCCCTGCCGCCTGCGATCCGCAACCCGTTTTACAGTTTTTTGATGTTCTACAACCGGGGTGGGGCGTTGAAACGGCTTCGAACGCTGCTCGCGATGACAAACGTGCGCATCTCAACGTACGGCGAGTTCCACGCCCGGCACATTGCTGTGGATTGCAGGCGCACGACGGCGTGATCTCTTGTTGCTTCATCGCCCACGATGAGACATCCAACTCAATCTAGCCGGTCACGAAGGGAGGCCAGATTGACAACCACATTCCATTTCCGCTTGGGTTGCGCATCCTTTGATGCAGTCGCGGATGAACGCGACGTGGTTGAAACTCGGGGCGATGATGAAGAATCTCACTGCCCGGTTCTCAATGCTTGTAACAGCGGTATTCGGTCAGCCCGCATACTCCCGGACAGAATCGGGCACGCGCTGTTGAAAGCGCCGGCCCTGCCACCATGCCCGCCACCAATCTGCATATGCAATTGCCGCATAAATGGTCAGCAGCATTTCCGCCGGCAACCGATACCGTGCGTTGGGCAGTATGAACGTCAGCAGGGCAAACTCGGCCAGGATGATCAGCCCGGCCAACTTCGAAAATTCCCAGCGCCGATTTTTCCAGAGCGAGTATAATCCCACCGGAAAAATCAGCCACCAGTTGGCAAACGAGATCAACTGCCGTTGCCACCGTCTTCCATCCGGAGCAACGATCCCGCTCCACATTCGGATGAAACAAAGTTTGGCATATTGCACAGGGTTTTCGCGTAAGTACAGCCAGCCCGCCTTGCTCACGTCGCCGCCGGCCCGCGCCAGATATTCTTCATGCCGCCGTAACTGCTCGGGCGATATGTTCCAGCGCGGCTCCGGGCTGAACCGGATGCTCCACCGCTCCCACGGGCGCAGGTTCTCATAGTACGGATTGTTGCAAACCCAGAGTGTTCCGCGATCCGCCTCGCGGACGGTATCGTCCCGAACCCCATCTAACCTCACGACACTGAGAGCCAGTTTGCTCATCACGAGAAGCGATAAAACCAGGCCGGCCACCAGGTAAGATGGTTTCCTGAACCTGATATAGCCGAGCAACAACCAGACAGCGCCGGCGGTGCCCACCACAAAAAACGCGGCCTGGGTATAAACCGCAGCCCCGAACGCCAGCACAAAAAAGAACAAACCCGGCCCTTTCAACCGCGCACCGGCAACGACGTACAAAGCGACACATTGTAAAAACAACAACAGGTGAACCGGCGCGATGTAAGCCGTTGCCCCGGCCAGAGATTCATTGATGAGAATGGGGCATCCGCCGGCCAACAATGCCGCCGCTCCTCCTTGCGGCGTCAACCGCAAAGCGGTAAACGCCACCAGAACGGCAATGGCTCCGGAGAGAGCCGCCTGAGGAACTGCAACGGAGAGCAGTCGGATGCCACCCAGCCGATAACATGCCGCGAGAAAATAATTGTAAATTGGATTGTGAAGGCACAGCGCGCCCGATCGCGTCCGGGGAACTCCGGTTCGGAGAATCTCGGTCGCAATCCGGTTTTGTGAGGCATCATCCATTTCATGGCCACCCCAGCCGGGGTAGCTCGCCAGAAAAGCCTCGCCCACCAGTTTGACGCTGGTTTTCGGAACATCGGTCGGTGATTTCGTGTGAAACCAAACACCGTAAGCCAGGTGCAACAGAAACGTCAGGCAGAAAAGCCCGCCGCCAATCCACCGGAGACTCCTTGACGGAACTTGGGTGCGTTGGGATCCACACTGGTTCTTTTCGGTTGGTGCTATGGCGGCCACAAAGTATTGACCCGCCTTTCTATCCCGTTATCCTAAACTCCGTCAAATGCGAAATCACAACCGCGCCACCACGTATGCCCTCGCCCAGGTTAATATGCAGTGGAAGTTGTTCCCAAGTCACCGGTTTAGCTTGGGACGGATGTGGCTGCCGTCAACGAGTTCCCCATGCTGACCCAAGCGCTGCAGGCAATTCGTTACTTCGCGGCGAATCCCCGCTATACGGTTCTGTATCAGTTTGGCAGCAGTTCCGCCGTTTGCAGCCAGGTCTTCAGGCAACCGCGAGCCCGTTATGCGTTGCTCGCCGGCGAATTGAAGCAAGACCCGCGGTTTGGTCACCAACTCAGTCACAATTTCTCCGCTACGGTTCATGAAACCTTCACGCTTAACGAGGATCATGGCTTCATTTACGCGCTGGTTCGATTGGGCAAACCGAAGCTCATCGTTGAGACTGGCGTGTTCGATGGAGTGTTTTCGGCGTGCTTCCTGCAAGGTCTGCATGTCAACGCCACGCAAGACGGCGTCGAGGGGAGTTTGATTTCAATTGATTTGCCGGCCTATGAGCCGATAGCAGCCAGTACCAACCGCATGCTGCGAACCAATCTGCCGAAAGGTCGGGAGCCAGGATGGGTCATCCCCGATTACTTGCGGCCACGCTGGCAATTGCATCTGGGTGATAGTCGCGAGTTATTGCCGCGCATCGGGCACCAGGCGGGAGATATTGACTTGTTCTTCCACGACAGTCTGCACACCTACGCGCACATGATGTTCGAGTACCAGACGGTCTGGCCTTTGCTGAAACCGGGTGCGCTGTTGTTGAGCCACGATTTTCATTGGAATCGCGCCTTCCGTGATTTTTCACGGGAACATCGGCAGCGCGATCTTGTGGCGCATGGCTTCGGCATTGTCCGCAAGACCTGATCTTATCGCACCATGAATGAATTCGATCCGAAACTTTGCGACCCGTCGGCGGCACTGTTCATGGGATATGCGGAGGCGACGCGGTGACGACGATGACGCCAGCCGCATTGGTTACGGACGGGCAAGGTCGCCAGGCGTTGAGTTCGATCCGGTCGCTCGGACGGGCAGGTTATCGAGTGACGGTCATGGGCGACTCCCTGTTTACGGCGGGCTTTTGGTCGAGGTACACGCATCGGCGAGCCAAGACCACGAGCGCGAACACCGATGCGGAGGTGTTCGGACAGGCCGTGCTGCGCGAGTTGGAACGCGAGCCCGGCGCGGTCATCCTTCCCATGGGAGATGCGGCCGTCACCTGGATTTGTGCCAATATTGACCGGGTAAAGCGGCAGGGTCGGGCGCTGGTGCCATCGCTCGAAAGCCTTCAAATCACCCACGACAAAGGGGCAACCGCGGCTGTGGCCAAAGCGCTTGGGCTTCCCGTGCCGCGCACATGGGAGACGGCGACACCGGACGAGGTTGCCAGCGTGGTGCGTGGTCTCGAGACCGGTACGTTTGTGGTGAAACCGCGTCGTGGCGTCGGGTCGGCTGGCATCGCGTATGGATTGAAAGCCGACCGGGACTTCTGGGCGGCGCACTGGAAGCTGTTTGGTCCGCTGCTGGTGCAAGAGCGGATTCCGGCGCAGGGTCGCGGGCTGGGTGTCAGTTTGTTGTTGGATGAACAGGGCGTTTGCCGGGCCGAGGTGGCACATGAGCGGTTACAGCAGTATCCAAACTCAGGAGGACCGAGTACGGATCGCCGGACTATCCACGCGCCGGAGCTTGTCGAATGGAGTCTGGCCTTACTCCGAAAACTCTCCTGGCGAGGCGTGGCCATGGTCGAATGGAAGGCTGACCCGCGCGACGGTAAACCCAAGCTCATGGAAATCAATGGCCGGTTCTGGGGAAGCTTGGAACTGGCCCGGCGGGCGGGCGTGGATTTCCCGGTAATCTATGCGCGTCTGGCTGCCGGCGAACCCTGCGGCCCGCCTCCCACATACCCTGCGGGTGTCCGATGTCGTTGGCTGATTCCGGGAGAATTTCTGCGGTATGCAACTCAGCCGCGGCAGCAGCGCGAGTCACTTCGCGAGTTTCTGCGGGGTTTGCCGGCTGACTCTGAAGAATGGGATCGCCGGGACCTCTGCGGCTGCCTCGCCTCGGTCGTTTGCACCGCAGCCCTCGGGATGCGGCCAAGCAATTGGAAGTATCTCACTCGGGAACGGAAAGCCATCCGCCACTGACGGGCGCTTGTGCCCCTACGGTCAAAAAGGACGATAGTAGGCGCGGTTGGCCCGCGCCAGCAGTTCTTTGTCCCCGCGACTATCACCGTAGGCGTAGATGTAATACCGGCTCAGATCACCCAGCAATTTCACCAACCGCTCGACTTTCTCCGGCCCGACGCAGTTCTTTCCAAGAATACGCCCGGTAATCTTGCCCCGCTCAAAAGCGAGGTGCGTGGCGGATACGTCATCGAACCCCGCCGCAGCGGCCCACGGCCCGAGATAGAGGGCGGGCGATCCACTGATAAGAATCGTGCGATGCTTCTGCTGTTGATGCCAGCGGAGCCGTTCCAGCGCCGCGGGCTTCACCAGCTTGGGGAGTTCGTCGGCTGCAAACTTCTCAGCCGCGGCGCGCAACCGTTCCTCACACCACCCTCCGAGGAAATGAGTGAGCACGAGTTCCTTCACTTGCCAGTCAGGAATTAGCCCCAACGCGTATTGGAGCAAGCGAGGAGACAGAATTATCAGCCCCAAAAAATATCGAGCCGTGCTGGTGACCTCACGCAAGAACACGCCTAGCGAATCGCCTGTCGTCATGGTGTCGTCAAAGTCGAACACCGCCACCACAGGGAGTGACGCAATGGAATGGGACGAAGGTGCTACTATCTCCGGCATGCGATCCTCATCGAATAAACCGCGTTGACCACTTCACGACGGACGGCTTGGACGGGGCTGGGTTTCAGTCGTAGCCTTTCCTTCAACCATGCTGGTGTGAA
>JALOTT010000388.1 GCA_025457745.1 Verrucomicrobiota bacterium | reverse complement strand
GTTTAAATAAAACTGTATCCACGCAGACATCCATTTTATGCCCATGTATCAGATGAAAACTCAAACAAAGTGGCCACGAGTCCATTGAAAGTGCTCTAATGAAAATACTTTTGAGACAGTCTCGGGTGAGATGTCCCTACCTGAAATCCAGTAACCCCGCGTTTGTTAGATGCTAAATCGTCACCCACTGACCCTTTTTGACCGAGAGTTCGACCGCTTCCAAAACCTGCTGATTCTTGAGGCCGTCCTCGAACGTCGGGTGAACCGGCTTGCCCTCCACGCAGGCGTTCACGAAGTCGGCCACCGTGTGGACGAAGGTATGTTCGTAGCCAAGCAAGTGTCCCGCGCGCCACCACTGCCCAACGTAGGGATGCGTCCCGTTCGGCTGCGTCACCAGGATGTCGCGAAAACCCTGCCGGTCCGGCGGGCTGGCGTTATCGAAGAATTTCAACCGGTTCATGTCTTCGAGATCGAAGCACAACGAACCTTTCGAGCCGTTGATTTCGAGTTCGAGGTGATTTCTGCGTCCAAGCGCGAACCGGGTCGCTTCCAGGTTGGCGAGCGCGCCGTTGGCGAACCGGCCGATGAAGAGCGCGGCGTCATCCACCGTCACCTTGCCCTTCTTCTCAAAGGATTTGGCTGCTTGACTCTGCCTCTTGCCCCCCGCGCTCGTCAAAGGCCGTTCCTTGATGAAAGTAGTCATCAAACCGCTAACCTCCTTGAATTCTCCGACCAGGTAGCGCGCCAGATCAATGATATGCACATTGATGTCGCCGTGGGCGCCGCTGCCACTGATGCCGCTCTGCAACTTCCAAGTCAGCGGGGACTCTGGATCCACCAGCCGGTCCTGCGCATATCGCGCGCGGAAATGGTAGATCTCGCCGATGGCGCCTTCGCCAATCATTTTCCTCGCCAGCGCAATGGCGGGAACACGGCGATAATTGTGACACACCATGTGAACCACTTTGGCCTTCTGAACCGCCGCGAGCATGGCCTCCGCTTGTTTGACATTGAGCGCCAGCGGCTTCTCGCACAGGACGTGTTTGCCGGCCTTGGCCGCGGCGATGGCGATGTTCGCGTGTGAATCGTTCGGCGTGCAGATGTCAACGATGTCAACCAACGGTGACTCGACCACTTCCCGCCAGTCGGTCGAGGCCGTCGGCCAGCCGAGTTGGGCCCGCGCCGCCTGCACTCCGGCGGCCTCACGTCCGCAGATTGTGTGCAATTCGATGTGCGCTTTCAGGGGGAAGAAGTGCGGCGCCTGCCGCCAGGCATTGGAGTGAGCTTTCCCCATGAAGCGATACCCGACCATTCCCACACGCAGTGTCTTCGCCATAGATATGCAAAGTAGTGGTTGAATTAGCTACCCCCGCCTTTATAGTGACGAAAATTTTTCAAGTCAATGAGTGACTTGACCGACGCCAACGTATGCCATTCTCAGCCGCCGAAGTTGCCAACCACTTGCAAGGCAAGGTGGTCGGCAACCCGTCCGTCATCCTGAATAGCTTCGCCCCCGCGGAACGCGCCCAAGCCGGCGACCTGACTTTCGCTGAAAACGAGGGGTTTTTTGCCAAAGCCGAACAGAGCGCGGCCTCGGCCGTCATCGTGAGCGGCGAATTCAAATCCGCGCGCAAGACGCTCATTCAAGTCTCCGATGCCCGCGTCGCCTTTGCCAAGGCGCTGGAACTTTTTTTCCCGGTGCCGCGCCCGCCTGCAGGCGTTCATCCGACCGCCGTCATCGCGCCCACCGCAAAAGTGGACCCGACCGCGCATGTCGGACCGTATTGCGTCGTGGGCGAGCGTGTGCGCATCGGCGCGCGGGCGGTGCTGCACGGCGGCAATCACGTGGGCGCAGATTGTCGGTTGGGCGACGACGTGATGCTTTTTCCGAACGTCACGCTTTATCCGCGCACTGAACTCGGCCAGCGCGTGCGCGTCCACGCCGGCACGGTCATCGGCGCGGATGGTTTTGGCTATGTGCCAGACCAAGGCACGCACCGGAAGGTCCCGCAGATTGGCAACGTCATCATCGGCGACGACGTGGAGATTGGCGCGAACGTGACGATTGACCGCGGCGCGCTCGGCCCGACCGTCATCGGCAAAGGCACGAAAATAGACAATCTCGTGCAGATCGCGCACAACGTCGAAATCGGCGAACACTGCCTGGTCGTGGCGCAAGTCGGCATTGCGGGCAGCACCAAACTCGGCAACTACGTCGTGCTCGCGGGTCAGGTCGGCATCGCCGGCCACCTGAAAATCGGCAATCAAGTGACCGTGGCCGCGCAGTCGGGCGTGATGCACAACATTCCCGACGGCGAAAAATGGTTTGGCTACCCGGCAGCGACCAACCGCGATTTCAAACGACAGGTCGTGGCGCTGCGCCAACTGCCCGGCCTGTTGAAACGCATCGCGGCGCTGGAAAAGAAACTCGGGCTGAAGGACAAGTCGCCATAGCTGGGGTAAGGCTATTCCGGCGAGCGTTGACTGCGGCGGAGTGACCCGCGCGCCAGGCAATGGCGCGGACGTCGGAGCAATTACGGAATCAACTGAACTGCGCCGGGCGACGACTCGACCAACGTGCAATTGGGGGAGGTAAATCGTACCGAAAACTTTTTGAAATAAAGCGCTTGCAAAGCTGAATGAAAAGCTTAAGAACTTATTTGCCACCGTGGGGTGGGCCAACGCAAGAACACCCCTGAGGAATTGCTATGAACTCCTATTTTGTGACCGTCATGGTTTCCAGTTTACGCGTACTTCTTTGCCACCTTGTCAGCGCGCTTGGTCTGCTTCTATTACCAACCGTACTGGGCGCGACGCCCGTGTGCGCGCCCACGCCGGAGGGCATGGTTGCCTGGTGGCGTGCCGAGAGCAACACTTGGGATAGCGTCAACCTTAACGACGCAGTGCTGCCTGGGAGTCCGCCCACGCCATATTTGTTCACCAATGGCAAAGTTGGCGCAGCGTTTCTGTTGGGCCGCAACTTGACCGTGCCGGCTTCCGATGAGCTCAACGTTGGTGACGGGGAAGGTTTGACGGTGGAAGGCTGGGTAAAACCTGACTCGCTTGCAGGTTATCACCCGTTGATTGAATGGAACGATGGGAAGGACAACGTGGGCGCGGGACTGATGCTCAACTACACATGCCTCGAAGGTTGGTTGACGGATACCAACGCCGCTTCAGTCCGCCGCGTCGTTTTCAGTTCGCCGCCAGGGGTTTTGACAAACGCCGGTTGGCAACACGTGGCGCTGATGTTCGACAAAACCGCAGGCGTGGCCACCCTTTTTGTCAACGGCAGTGCGGTGGCTCGAACCAATGTCGGCGCATTTCAGCCTCAGACGCAGGCCCCGGTGTGTCTCGGCTACCGTCCCTCCGGCACCTACTCCGGCAGCACCTTCCGTGGCGGCTTGGACGAGATGACGATTTACAACCACGCGCTGTCCCCCGAGGAAGTCCAAGCCATCGTGGCCGCTGATGAAGCCGGCAAGTGCCTGCCACCGCCGCCGCTGTGTGCGTTGCCGCCATCCGATTTCGTGGCGTGGTGGCGCGGCGAGTCCAATGTGCTGGACAGCGTGAATGGCAGTCATGGCGACATGGCCCAATCCTTGGTTTACGCCGCTGGGCCGGTCGGGGCGGGTTTCATGCTCAATTCGGGTTACGTGCGAGTGCCGGCTTCCAGCACTCTTGATTTGGGCAAACAATCTGGGTTCGCTGTCGAAGGTTGGGCCAGACATTCGAGCGTGCTGATCTTCGGCGGCATCGTGAAGATTTTGGAGTGGCGGGGCGGTACTACCACGCAAGGAGTGAGCCTGTATTGGAATTACTCTGCTTTCAGCCCGCCTGCCCCCAGCCCGGTCGGCAGGTCCTTTTCTCCCGCTCTTGAAGCCAACCTTGTGGATACCGAAGGCCTGGGCCACGTGATCCGTTCCGGCACGAATCTCATTACTTTCGCAAGGTCTTTCGTTTTGAGTTCATGCGCGGGCGAGGAGGGTCAGGCCGCGGCCCGGATGGGAGTGGAGGCGCTCCAACAACGCCGGCAGGGATTGCCG
>JALOTT010000387.1 GCA_025457745.1 Verrucomicrobiota bacterium | reverse complement strand
GGAAGTAGTGGGCGCTGGCGAGGACAGCCGCTTCACCGGGCGAATTCCGCGCGTAACGGTGGCACTTACCCCGTCTCCGTGATGAGCGCAAAAACACCCGGGACTTTCCCCAGCACAAGGTTGAACTGTTGAACAACATCATCAAGGTCCGTCAAAGCAGGGCTGCGAGCGAAGGAGATCGCAGCGCTGACGTGGGAGATGGTGACAGATGCAGAAGGCAATCTTGGACACGCGCTCTGCACCTGCGAAATGAATCGAGCAAGGGTATATCCGGTCGTGTGATACCGATGAATAAGGAATTTCGTGCTGCTCTGCAGTGCCTAAACGACAAACGCAGCGGCTCGCCATTTGTCATCACAACAGAGAGGTCGGAGCGCACGTGAGCCAGTGCAATCGTGAACCTGTTTGCCTCTTGTTATCGCTCAGAAGGGTTACAAGGGTGCTCAAGTCACTCAGGCCGCCGCACTTTCATCACCAACGCAGCTCGCACGATCTCAACGGTGGGTGGCTCATTGCGAGACGTGCAAATGCTGGCTGGCCACAGTGCCCTCAGTACCACCCAGCGCCACATTGAAGCTGATGCAGAAGCTCAAAAAAAGGTGGTGGAGTTGAAGAGCGTGAGTTCAGCTTCAAGACCTATGCCCAGCGCTTTATGCTGAAGGGAAAGCAGCTGGCAGAGAGCGGCGAACGCAACGCCAACTACATTCGCACCAGCAGAGTGTTCCTGGACAACGACGACTGGGGTTTGGTTCGTCACTTTGGCCAGAGGGATGTCAGGGAACTCACGACGCGCGACTGGTAGCTGTTCATAGAGAACCTGATCCGCAAGCACCCTGACCTCTCTGCCTCCACCCGCAACATGCTGATGGCCACCTTCCGCAACGTGCTGAAGGTTGCGCGAGAAGACGGATTGATTGATTTCGTGCCAGCAACGCCGCGTGTGCGCCAGAAGGACAACCCCCGCTCCTTCTTCCGCTTTGCGCCGCTCGTTCCCGCGGCACGCGACGAGTATCAGGCGCTTCTCAATGGCGCCAAGAAACTGGCCAAGGACGGCGAGATTATCCGCGGCGTGGAAGTGACAGAGGAGTTGTATGAACTCATTCTCTTCACCGTGCACTCGTTTGTGCGACCCACGACGACAGAACTGTATGCACTGAAGCACAATGACGTGACGGTGGAGGAGAACCCCAAGCGCCTGCTGGTCACGGTGCGCAATGGCAAGACGGGGTTCAGGGTGGCGAACACCATGTCAGGAGCGGTTGCCGCCTATGAGCGCATCCGCAAGCGCTATCCAGAGGCGAAAGGCGAGGACTACCTCTTCCTGCCCGCCTATCCCAACAGAGCAACCGCTTCGCGCATCATCCAGCGGCAGTTCAACGAGGTGTTGGAGCAAACAAGACTGAAGCACGATGCGGTCACCAACACAGACCGCAGCATCTACAGTCTCCGTCACACAGCCATATGCATGAGGATCATTCTCTCCCACGGCAAGGTCAACATCTTCAACCTCGCTAAAAACCCGGGAACGAGCGTGGAGCAGATTGAGCGCTTCTATGCCAAGCACCTGCCGCTCTCACGCGAGATGGCCAAGAACCTGCAGAGCTTCGGGGAGGATTTAAGCGGGCCTTTATCTGGCCGCGCCCATAATGGCCTATTGGGACCGTTGACGCCAGTCGCACTTGCGTGACGAACTCTAGTGCAGCTTGCAATCCATCTATCCATGGCCGGACATCATGGTTACTTCAATCCTGATGGTTGTACCAATCTGTTCCCCGTCAGGACCTTCGCGGTCGGCGACAATGGACTACTCGGCAACGGATCCGACACGGATCGGCTGGTTGGGGTCAATCTCGATCGCTTAGGCGTACCACCAGCGACGCCCGGTTCAGTGCGTTCGTAGACGATGAACCCCGCATTGAGTGCCAAGCCGCGCAAAGGTCGCGAATGGGCCGACTGACTGGCCGATAAGCTCATTTTCTATGCTTGTTGCCTGTGGGAGTCTTTGAAGACGAAGCGTAGTTCGGTAGCTTTTCGGGAATCAATAACGGGGCATATCCACATGTGGTCAGCGCGTCTTGTCATCGCCGGACTAGCATGTGTCGCGGCGGGCAGACAGACCGTGGCCGGGGACGACGCGGCACTAAACGGTTTCACGCCCCCTATCTGGAGCGTGGTGGGAAGCCTCGGCGGCACCTACACGAACAACGTCTATCTGACCCCCTCCGCGACGCAGAGCGACGTATACTGGACCCCGGATATCACTATTCGGGCCGACGGAAGACTGACGTCCGACATTTACTACAGGATTTACGCGCGGGGTGACTTCGACGCTTTCACAGACGAGTCCGACGCCGACAATTCTGTCGCTCGCGCGGGCGCAAGGCTTGCGACGAACATTTCTGATTGGACCGCGAGTATAGCCTACGAGAACCGATACTCGTTCGGCGGCATCTTCCAAGACCGTCTGTTTGTGGGGCACGACGTCATCGGGAGCATCTGGCGAACCTTGGACTGGAGCTGGATTTCCCTCTCTCCGGGTGCTCTGCTGAACTATAGGTTTGCAGATGTCGACGAGTCGCAGCGCTTTCGCATGGAGCTATGGCTCGGCATCGAGGTCCCACTCGATGAGAAGTGGTCGGTCGTCTCCGAACCTTTCTTCGAGCAGTTCTGGTTCACCGACGGCCTCAACTCAGGCCGTCGGGACAGCGTCTACTCGGTGTCTCTGGGTCTTCAATATGCAATCACAGAGAATGCAAATCTGACCACCGAAGTCGTCTACGAAAGCGGGACGTCGAATCGCCCGGGCTTAAACTATGATTTCCTCGAGATTGGTCCGCGACTTGATTTCGTGTACTAGGCTGGCTGGATGCGCATTATGAAAGCTAACTTCTTGGGCTTCGCCGTTGCAATTTTGGTTTTTGCCCCGCTTTTTTCTTCGGAGGCGATGGCGCGTGGTGACCGTGCCGATCGTCGTGCTGGTCAGGATGGCGACCAACTGCGTACCGACATTCGGCAGCGCCGACTGAAAAAAGTTGAAGAACTCGATGAGCTGAAGCTGCCGAAGCAGCGGAATGCCGCTCAGCCCTCGGGTAAGTCAAAGCCCGCCGGTGGCCAAAACTAATCGGCCTTCGGAGGCTGTTCCAGCCGTATTCTCCATCCGCCAAACGCGGACAAGATCACCAATAGCGGAATCACATAGTTGAAAACCGCAAAGGGTGCGTAGTGCAGCGTACTGACCCCCAGCGTCGCGGACATGTACGCACCGCAGCTGTTCCAGGGAATGAGGGCTGACGTGGGCGTCGCCGAAGCTGCGACCGTCCGGGACAGAACGATTGGATCGTAGCCCCGGGTCGAAAAAGCGGACTTGAAGAGCCGGGCCGGCAGCACAAGCGCCATATACTGGTCTCCTGCGGCGAGGTTTGTTGCGAACACGGAAGCGACCAACGAGGCCACCAGGGCACCTGTTGATTTGGCCGCTGCCACCACGGGTTCGATCAGGCACCGAAGAACTCCTGCTTTCTCTACAACGCCGCCGAAAGCGAGAGCTGTGATTATGAGCCAGACCGTATTCAACACGCTTGACATGCCGCCACGCGAGGCAAGTTCGTCAAGGGGTGCAATGCCGGTTGTCGACTTGTACCCTGTTGCGAGGGCAAGCCAGACTCCCTTGAGGAGAGCAATCGTGTATGGCAGATCGTCAGCGCCGCCCGCATAGGTCGTGACGCGTTCCGGTGCCAAGACGACGGCAAGGAAACCACCGGCAATTGCGCCGGTAAATATTGCGGTGAATGGAGGAAATTTATAGAAGGCCAGCAATCCGACAAGAAACAAAGGCAGAAACAAATGCGGCGAAATTTGAAAGGCTCCGGTAATTTCCGCCATGATGGCATCGGCATTGAATTGACTAGGACTGCCCAGGCTCCAGAATACTCCCAAAGACACGATCAGCGCCAAAGAAGATAAAACAGCCGTCTCGCGAAGGTGACGATAGAGGTCCGCGCCGCCAACGCCTGCGGCAAGGTTGGCCGTATCAGATAGCGGGGAACTCGTA
>JALOTT010000386.1 GCA_025457745.1 Verrucomicrobiota bacterium | reverse complement strand
TTCGTTTGGGTGCTGTTGAGCAGCGCGTAATCCAGCACCAAACCCGTTGCGGGTCGCTCCAGCTTCGCCAGTTGCATCTCCCGCAGGTCGGCCCTGGCCGCTTTCGCCCCGGGCAAGCGGCGTTGGGTCGAAACCAGATGCCGCACGGAATTGCTTCCTGCTTCCGTCACGGAAGGTTGCGCGGGCGGCGGCAGCCGGTTCAACTCAACGGCCACCTTCGACACGGCGACTTGTTCCAGCAGGATGTTGCGCCCCTCAATAATCGCCCACTCCTTGGAAACGGGAATTCTACCGGGCGCGGTCGGGGACTGGCCAATCGCGAACGCCATTCCCGGCCCCATCGCCATGCCGCCGAAGTCCAGCAACTGGTCCGGGATGACGCCCGCACGAGCGGTCGCCGTGACCGCCTGAATCGCCGGTTGCACCGGCGACACAAACTCGGTCAGCACCATCAACCGCGTCGTCGCCGAACTCAGCCCATACTCCTCCGGCCTAGGCGGGCGTTCTTCCAGAATCACGTCTTGTTCCAGCCCCGCTTTCGAGTAAGTCAATCGCACCGACGCCCGGAAATCCGTGAAAGCATCGGGGTAGATGATTTGGTTACGACTCACCAGTTGCCCCTGACAATCCTTCACTTCCGCAAACAACACGCTCTGGCCGCTGGCCGAATCGAAATAACCCAACCCGAGGACGTGGCTCTGCATCCGCCGGCCGTCGGGCATTTCCAGATCAATCGCCCCCGCCGCGTTCAGGTTGTTGGCGAAAATGACCTTGTGCGCGCCGTGCCGGGCAATGGCGCCGCCCGGATAACTTTCAATCAGTTCCTGAGTTTCATTCCATTGGCCGGTTTTGGGGTCGAGGTAGTGTAATCCCGTGGTCAACTCCATGTAGGCGGTGTTCGTCTGCATGACGGTGCGGCCCTGGTCGTCTTGCCGCGTGACCACCTTGTTCCAGGTCCGGTGATGCGCGCCGCGTTCGGCCACGACGTACGAGGTCGCAACCGGTTTACCAGCTGACCGAACCGCCGGGGGAAGCGATTCGGCGGATGCCAAAGCGTTTCGCGGAACGTCTTGCGCGGGTATTCCAAGAACTGAAGCGGCAAACAAGGCAACGGTTGTCAGGGTGGTTTTCATAAGCTGCAATTTGGTGAAGAGAGCGACATTCTCTGGCTACATGGTTTGAAACTAGCTACGAAATCGTTTATAGGCTTCGACCTGGTTTTTGCCAAGCACTATTTTGGGATTTTTTCGACATCCGGTTTGTTGGGAAGTTCAAACTGAACCACGGTCTGACATTTGGTCACTTCGCGAAGCGTAGGCGCGCAGTGCGTCCGCCAAACTCTCAATCAAACTCTCGCCAACTCCCGAACGCCTTGGTAATTTCCACACGCTGATGAATCGTTCTGCCCACAAGTGGATCACCGAATGGCTGCAAGGCCTGGGGCGATTCACTTTGCTGGCGCGCGAAGCGATCACGTCATTGTTCACGTTCAAGGTCGCGTGGCGCGATTTGCTGTATCAGATGTATTTCATCGGCGTGAAGTCGCAGTCGGTGGTGCTCATCACGGGAGCGTTCACGGGCATGGTGCTGGCGGCGCAAACCTATTTCCAGTTTCACAAGGTCAAGATGGACACGGCCACGCTGGCGGTGGTGGGCGTGTCCATGTGCAGCGAACTCGGCCCGGTGCTCACGGGTTTGATGGTCGCCGGTCGGGTGGGCGCGGCCATTGCGGCGGAAATCGGCACGATGAAAGTGACCGAGCAGATTGACGCGCTGCGCACGCTGGCGACGCATCCAGTGGATTACCTGGTCGTGCCGCGGTTGCTGGCGGCACATATCGTGATGCCGATCCTGACGCTGGAGGCGATTGCGCTGGGCATCGGCGCGGGCTACGTGGTGGGCGTGCAGTTGCTTGGCATTGATCCGGCCTACCTGTGGTACAACATGCTCAAATACACCACGAACGTGGACATGATGATGGGCTTGATCAAGGCGTTCATCTACGGCGGCATCGTGGCCATCATCGGGTGTTACAAAGGGATGAATTGCGGCGAAGGCGCGGAAGGCGTGGGGCACGCGACGACCGAGGCGGTGGTGTATTCTTCGATCACCATCCTGATCGCGAATTTCTTCCTCACGCTCGTGCTGGGGAAGATTTTCCACACGCTATGATCGAGGTGCGCGATCTGAAAAAGAGTTACGGCTCGAATCTGGTTCTGGACGGGGTCAGCTTTGGGATTGAAAAAGGCGAATCGGTGGTCATCATCGGGCGCAGCGGCGGGGGCAAGAGCGTCTTGCTCAAGCATTTGATTGGTTTGCTCCGGCCGGAGTCGGGTCAGGTGCTGATCGCCGGCGAAGACATCAGCCGGATGAACGAGCGCGAGCTGATCCGTGTGCGCCAGCGGTTCGGGATGTTGTTTCAGGGCGCGGCGTTGTTCGATTCGATGACGGTGGCGGAAAACGTCGGGTTCGCCTTCCGGCGCAAGCGCAGTCTGACGTCCGCAGCCGTGGCGCTTAAAGTGGCCGAGGCGCTCGAAATGGTGGACCTGCCCGGCATTGAAAATAAAAAGCCGTCCGAGCTTTCCGGCGGGATGAAGAAGCGCGTGGGCCTGGCGCGGGCGATTGTCTATCAGCCGGAAATCGTGTTATATGACGAGCCGACGACGGGGTTGGATCCGATTGTGTCGGACAGCATAGACCAGTTGCTCCTGCGGGTGCGCGACCGGTTACGCGTGACGACGGTGGTGGTGACGCACGACATGCGCAGCGCCCGGCGCGTGGGCCAGCGGATTCTCATGTTGCACAACAAAAAGATTTACGCGACCGGAACGGCGGACGAAATTTTTACGTCGGCGGACCCGGTGGTGAAGCAGTTCATTGACGGGGTTTCAGACCCGAAAGACCTTTATTTTTAATATGAGTCAAACCCGGTTGGAAATTCGGGTGGGCGCGTTCGTCCTTACTGGACTGGTGCTGCTGGGGGTGTTAATGCTGCTGTTCAGCAAAGGCGCGACTTTTTTCGGGTCGTCGTTTGAACTGCGGCTCCGCTCCGGCAACGTCGGCGGCATCAAGACCGGGGCCAACGTTTTGGTTTCCGGCGTGCCGGTGGGCCGCGTGTCCGGTGTGAAGTTGGACCCGGACGGCAAGGCCGTGACCATTTTCCTCAGGATTTCAAAACGCTACGCGCTTCACGACGACGCGAAATTTGAGGTCGAGCAATTCGGCTTTCTGGGCGACCAGTACGTTTCGATTTATCCCGGCGACAACCAGGGGCGGCAATTGAAAGACGGCGACGAAGTGCAGTGCCGCAATCCCTTCAACATGCAGGAGGCCGTGGCGAAGGCGACCGAAACCATTTCACACATCGGCCAGGCCGCCACCAACGTGAACCAGGCCATCGCTGATGTGCGCCGCCTCGTGCTCACCGAGGAGACGCTTAAAAACCTTGGCGTGTCCATTGACCGGTTTGCGCTGCTGACCTCCGACGCGATGAACGCCGTGAGCAACGTCAACGTGCTTGTCGCCAGCAACGCGTTACCTGTCACGGTGGCAGTGAGCAACTTGAATTATTTCTCCGGCCAGTTGACGCCGCTCACCGCGCACGTCACCGCGCTGATCACCAACAACGAGGCGGACATTGCCGCCGCGATAAAAAACATTGAAAACGCCTCCGGTCTCCTGACTAATCTGTTGCACGATTTGCAAACCCGCCAGGGCGTGGCGGGCCGGTTGTTGCACGATGAGGAAATGGCGGCGAACTTTTCGGCCATTGTGCAGAACCTGTCCGTCACCACCAGCAATTTGAATCGCGCGGGGCTGTGGAGCATATTGTGGAAACAAAAATCGCCGCGGACGAATCGGCCGTCGGCCAAAGTGATGTCTGCGCCGCACGATCCGTTTAATTGAATTATGGCACTGTGGGTCATTCGCATCTTGTTTTTGGGCCTGTGCACGATGGGCGGTTACGCCGTCAGCCAGGTGCGGCCCGAGTTGGTCGGCACCAACTTCGGCGGCGTGCTGGGCGCGGTCATCGGCTTCGGCTTTGGCTGGCTGCTGATCGCCGTGGACGAGAT
>JALOTT010000385.1 GCA_025457745.1 Verrucomicrobiota bacterium | reverse complement strand
TCCTGAGTTGAAGCAACTTCTCGCGCCGTCGCCACCGGACAGCCTGCCCTCGAAATCGAAGCGTCCGAAGGCTCCCGGCTGTCTCTACAACGGGATGATTGCGCCGCTGCAACCGTACGCGCTGGTGGGCGCGATTTGGTATCAGGGCGAGGCGAACTCCTGGCGCGCGGCCCAGTATCAAAAGCTCTTCCCGGTCATGATCCGCAATTGGCGCAAGGCTTGGGGACAGGACGATTTTCCATTTCTGTTTGTGCAGATCGCACCGTACGAAAAGATGTCTCCGGAAATCCGCGAAGCCCAGTTCCTGACTTGGAAGAAGGTGGAGGACACCGCCCTGATCGTCACCACGGACGTGGGCGAGGCACACAACATCCATCCGAAAAAGAAAGAACCCGTGGGCGCGCGTCTGGCGCTGGCGGCCCGCGCCATCGCCTACGGCGAGAAGATCGAATACTCCGGGCCTGCCATTGCCTCGCTGAAAGTGAAGGGCAACCGCGCCAACCTGAATTTCAGTCACGTCGGAAGCGGTCTGCTGGCGAAAGGTGGCGAACTCAAAGGCTTCACCCTTGCGGGAGCGGATGGAAACTTCCTTCCTGCAAACGCAACCATTGACGGCAACAAAGTCGTGGTTTCTTCACCGTCAGTCACCAAGCCCGTCGCCGTGCGTTACGGTTGGGAGAACGTGCCGGACGTGAATCTGTTCAACCGGGAAGGTTTGCCCGCGTCTCCGTTTCGCACAGATCAGAAATAGCCGCTGCGCCAGTGTTGTTCTCCGCCTCACTGTTCGGCGGAGAACGCATCCACCTTGGCCGACATGTCCAAGTTGGTGAAGTTCCCGGAAAGAATTTTGTGTTCATTCGTGCCCATTCATGGTTAAACAAACCGCAGCTATGAACGAACTTGCCAATCAAATTGCTGTCGTTACCGGTGCCGGTCGCGGAATTGGTCAGGCCATTGCTCTGAAACTTGCCGCCAGCGGCGCGGACATCGTCGCAGTGGACCTGAAAACGGAGTTCTGCGCTGAAACCGTCCAGAAAGCGCAGGCGGTGGGCCGGAAAGCCTGGGCCGTGGGCGCGAACGTAGCCGAGGCCGCCAGCACGGACGCGGCGGTGGAACAGATTCTCAAAGACCCCGGCCGCGTGGACATCCTCGTCAACAACGCCGGCATCACGCGGGATGGCCTGCTGATGCGGATGAGCGAGGCCGACTGGGACGCGGTGTTGGACATCAACCTCAAGGGCGCGTTTCTGTTCACCAAGGCGCTGACACGGGCGTTTCTTAAGCAACGGTCCGGGCGCATCATCAACATCGCGTCGGTCATCGGGCTGATGGGCAACGCCGGGCAATGCAATTATGCGGCCAGCAAGGCAGGTTTGATCGGCTTCACCAAATCGTGCGCGAAGGAATTCGCCAGCCGCGGCGTGACCGTGAACGCCATCGCGCCGGGCTTCATCCAGACGGCGATGACGGACAAGCTTACGCAGGAGCAGAAAGACGCGATTACCAGGCAGATTCCACTGGCAACGCTGGGCACGGCGGACGATGTGGCCAACGCGGTGTGGTTTTTCGCACTGCCGGCCTCGCGCTACATCACCGGCCAGGTCTTGCCGGTGGACGGCGGGATGGTGATGTAGGGTGCGGGGCGGGCTTAATTGTAAGCCGGCGCTTAAGCCAAACTGGAAACTGCCCGTCAAGATTACGGCAAAAGCGAGATTAAGAATGTGAAATATTTTTGATTCGGGCTTGACGCCCCCCGCACGTCTGGCATAGACACACATCGAAAAACCGAACCCGGAACAATATCATGGCTGAAAAAACAATTGAAGAGCGAGTAAAGCATATTATCCACGAACAACTCGGCGTGGAAGTGACCCAAGTGACCGCGGAGGCCAAGTTCATCGAGGACCTCGGCGCGGATTCGCTGGATATCGTCGAACTGGTGATGGCGTTGGAAGAGGAATTCGGCAACGAAATCCCCGACGAACAGGCCGAGAAACTCCTGACTGTCGGCGATGTCGTCAAATACATCGAAGACCTCCAGCAGAAGTAATCGTGACGTGACCGGTTTCGGGGTGGTTTCGGCTGGACCCAGCCAGAGCTGCCCCGTTTCATTTTATGTCGAGCAACTGGACCGACCGCAGGGTGGTGATCACCGGCTTGGGCGTCGTCACGCCCTTGGGCCACACGCTCGACGTGTTCTGGAGCAACCTCGTCAACGGCCAGTGCGGCATTGACCGAATCACCGCGTTTGACGCCGCCAAGTTCGACACGCAAATCGCGGGCGAGGTGAAGAACTTCGATCCCCTGCCCGCGTTTCCGTCCGCCAAGGATATGCGCCGCACCGACCGCTTCTGCCAATTCGGCGTTTACGCCGCTTGGTCGGCGCTCAAGGACTGCGGCGTGGACCTCGATCAACTCAATCCCGATGAAATCGGCGTCATCATCGGCTCCGGCATTGGCGGCCTCTCAACGACGACGGAGCAGCACAAAATCCTGCTCGAACGCGGCCCCGGCCGGCTTTCGCCGTTCATGATTCCGATGCTTATCGGCAACATGGCGTCCGGCCTGTTCTCGATGTATCAGAATCTGCGTGGGCCGAACTTCGCCACCTGCTCCGCCTGCGCCACGGCCAATCACGCCATCGGCGAAGCCTGGCGCACCATCAAAATGGGCGAGGCGCAGATGATGTTCGCCGGCGGCTGCGAGGCGGCCATCGTGCCCATCGGCATCGGCGGTTTCTGCGCGATGAAGGCCATGAGCACGCGCAATGACGATCCCAAACACGCCTCCCGTCCGTTCGACAAGGATCGCGACGGCTTCGTCATGGGCGAAGGCGCGGGTGTAATTGTTCTGGAGGAACTGGAATACGCGAAGAAACGCGGCGCGAAAATCTACGCCGAGATCGTCGGCTACGGCAACACCGCCGATGCGCACCATCTCACCGCGCCCTCTCCTGCGGGCGAAGGCGCCGCACGCTGCATGAAGATGGCCCTGCGCAACGGCGGGTTGAACCCTACGGACGTTTCCTACATCAACGCCCACGGGACCGCTACGCCAACGGGCGACATCGCGGAAACCCAGGCCATCAAGACCGCCTTTGGCGACCACGCCCGCAAACTCGCCGTCAGTTCCACCAAAGGCGCCACTGGCCACATGCTCGGCGCGGCGGGCGCGGTGGAAATGACGGTCTGCGCGCTCGCCATCAAACACAGCATCGTCCCGCCCACCATCAATCTGCAAGTGCCCGATCCGGCCTGCGATTTGGATTACGTGCCGAACACCGCGCGAGAAATGACCGTCAACGCCGTCGTGAACAACTCCTTCGGCTTCGGCGGTCACAACGCCAGCATCGCGGCGAAGAAGTTTGTAGGCTGAAACTGAGAATTAAATTGCTCCGTTGGTTTTCAAGTTTATCATCCGAACCCGATGAGCAAACTTGAACAAGCCCACCATTCATTTGAAAAGGCACTGACAGTTTGCAGTGAAGATTTAGAGGGCGTTCTTCATAATTTCCCCTCCCTCCCGTGGCTTGATTTTTGGTTGAACCCGCGTCGCCTGCGCGGCAGTGATTTTCTTATGCGCTGGTCGCAGGGCGTGTGGAGCGAACATCGGCTGATTGAGGCTGTGAATGAAACTGGCAAGTTCTTCGCCATTCCTTACGGGCTGAGCGGCACTGCACCAACCGGCAGCGTCAGAGAGTTTGAACTTTATTTTGAAAGACTGGAAGCGGCGGGACTCGGAAAGATCAAACGCCCCGACCTTCTGATATTCCCAAGTGTGGGCAGAAAGAAAGTTGAAGACAAAATCTCGGCGGCGGGCGGTTTGGCGGAATTACCCTTCATCCCTGAGACCGATCAGCGCATTGTCTCTATTTTGACCGACGCGGTTGTTGCCGTGGAGTGTGAAAACAGCCTTTGGCGCGGAGTGAAGATGCCGGATTTCCTGACTCCGTTGCGCCCACAAAAGCGGCTCGGTGGGAAGCCTGGGTTGAGGAAGGGCGCGGTTCTGCCGAACATCATCATCAAAGATCTTTTGCCGATCTTGTCAGTCAATAGCCCAAAGAGCGGTGTAAAGAACATCGCCGCAAGCGT
>JALOTT010000384.1 GCA_025457745.1 Verrucomicrobiota bacterium | reverse complement strand
TTTTCATGCGGCGAATTTTATCAGCACCTTTTTTCCAAGACGACGGATTTCGTCATCCTTTTGTCATTTTTTTCCCTGAGTTACCGGAGATGCCCATTACTGTGCATTGGGGCTGTTCTTGTTAGTTCCGTTCATTCTGCGGAGTTAGACGAAGGTCTCCGGGATTATTGGCCGTTGTCTGTCCACAACGTAAGCGGTCTGCGCTGCGAGTTCCGCGTGAATCCGCTCGGCATCGACGCGTCCCGACCCCGGCTCAGTTGGGTGCTGGAGTCGAAAGACAATGGGGTGCTTCAGACGGCCTATCAGGTTGTAGTCGAAGGATCTTGGGATTCCGGGAAAGTCGCGTCCGGTCAATCACAGAACATTGAGTATGGCGGCAAGCCGCTCGTTTCCGGCATGCGCTATGACTGGAAAGTGCGCGTGTGGGACAATTCGGAGAAGGCTTCGGCGTGGAGTAAACCGGCGTCGTGGACCATGGGACTTCTGAAGCCGGAAGACTGGACGGCGCGCTGGATCAGCGCGGAGGTGGAGGCGCCGGCGGACACCCTGGTCCTTCCCCCGCCCCCGGCGTCACGTCCGGTCCCCCTCGGCGCACCGTATGTTAGAAGAGAATTCGATCTTGTCGCGGTTCCCACTTCCGCCCTGGCGACGGTCAATGTGATGGGATACTACGAGCTGTATGTGAATGGGAAGAAGGTGGGGCCGAACGTGATGGGGCCGGCGCTTTCGAACTACCACAAGCGTTCACTCTACGAAACCTGCGACCTCACGCCCTACCTGCGGAAAGGCCGCAACTGCATCGGGCTGTGGCTCAGCCGCGGTTGGTATTGGAAAGCGTTCAAAAATCGGCCCAACCCCGCTGTGCAACACGACACCGCGATCGCGCGGATGCAGCTCGATATGATCGTGGCTGGTCGCCCGCTCCAGATTGCCACGGACGGCAAATGGCGCTGCAAGTCGAGCGGCCGCAGCCTGCTTGGCACCTGGAGTTGGGGCAATATGGGCGGGGAGCTGGTGGACGCGCGTCAGGACGACCCCCGCTGGGCCGATCCGGAAAAAGATGTCAGCGACTGGTATCCGGTCACCGAGGTTGCCGCCCCCGCGATTCCCGCCGAAGCCCAGAAGTGCCCTCCCATGCGTGTGCTGAAAACCATACCGGCGATTTCCTGCACCACACTCGCCGAAGGAAGGTATCGGCTGGATTTCGGAACCCAGCTCACCGGTTGGCTCAAGCTGCGCGTGCGCGGGCAGGCGGCCGGCCACACCATTGCCATCCAATACCCCGACAAGCTCGAGCCCCTGCAGACCTTCAAGCAGATTGATCGTTTCATTTGCGCCGGCGAGCCCGAGGATGAATTTTGTTCGAAGTTCAACTACCACGGGTTCCGCTGGGCGATCGTGGAGGGACTTGCCGCAACCCCGGAGCTTGCGGACGCGGAGGCGCAGGTAATCGGTGCCGACTTTGAAACGCGCGGGGATTTCAAATGTTCCAGCGAGCAGCTCAACCGCATGCACAAGGTGAACCTCTGGACCATCCAGTGTCTGAGCCAAAGCGGATACCTGTCGGACTGTCCGCATCGGGAACGCCTAGGCTACGGCGACGGGCAGGTGTCCATCGAGAGCTGCATGATGAATTTCATGATGCAGCCCTTTTACGACAAATGGTCCACCGACTGGTGCGACGGGGCGGATCCGAAAACCGGCTACCTCCCTCACACCGCGCCGCAATACAAGATTGGCGGCGGCGGCCCGGCGTGGGGCGGAGCAGCGCAAGCTCTGACCTGGCGGAACTACCTTTATTACCAGGACACGCGGATTCTGGAGCGGAACCTCGAAGCCTGTCGTCGCCATATCGAGGCTATTGAAGCCCACGCGAAGGACGGCGTTGTCCGCGCCTTTGGTGGGAAATGGGACTTCATCGGCGACTGGCTTCCGCCGGAGCGCGGGATGGATACGACCAATTGGCCGCCCAAACCTGCCGCCGAGCTGTTCAACAACTGCTACCGGCTCTATCTGCGCGACCAATGGGCGCGCATGGCCCAGGCCCTCGGGCGGCATGATGAAGCGAACACCTGCCGTGCCGAATTGGAACGTCTGCGGCCCCTGGTCCACGCCGCCTTCTACGACAAGGACAAGCAACTCTACGTTCTCGACGAACAAGCTTACTACCTGATGCCGCTGATGACCGGCGTCGTGCCGGAGGAACTGCGTCCGGCCATCCTGAGAAAACTGGAGGAGTGCATCCGGGTCACGCGCAAGGGCCACCTCGATACCGGAATGCTGGGAACCTATTTCCTGATGAATTACCTCGCGGAAATCGGGCGCGATGACCTCTTGTGGCTGGTCGTGACCCAGAAGGACTACCCCGGCTGGGGATACATGCTCGAGCAGGGTGCGACGACTTGGTGGGAACAGTGGAACGGCTATTATTCCCAGATTCATTCGTGTTTCACATCCTTGGACGGCTGGTTTTATCAGGGCTTGGCCGGCATCCGCCCCGATCCTGTCGCGCCCGGCTTCAAGCAGATCATCATCAAGCCCGCCGTTGTTGGCGATTTGACTTGGGTGAAATGTCATCACGACTCGCCCTACGGCCTCATCGGCAGCAACTGGCAACGTGAAGGTGGTATCTTGACGTTGGCGGTCACGATTCCCGCCAACACGGCGGCCACCGTGCATGTCCCGGCCAAGGATGCCGCCGGAGTGACCGAGTTCGGCAAGCCTGCCGCACAGGTGGTGGGCGTCAAATTCCTGCGGATGGAGAACAACGCCGCCGTTTATGCCGTCGGCTCGGGAACCTATCATTTCCAGTCCACCCTTCCCGAGACCATGAAATGAAACCCATAAAAAAGGAATACGCCGATTTTATATGCAACCCAAATCCGGGGGCAGGCCACGGGCTCAAACGCCGGGATTTTCTGAAACTGGCCGCCACCGGAGCGGCCCTGGTTTCATTCCAACCATGGCGCACGATGGCCGGGCCGTTTACCCGCGAAGATTTCGACCGTCTCGTTCCCGCTGACAAGAAGCTTACGCCGGACTGGGTGAAGTCGTTGTTCGCGCGCGGCACGCCGGAGGTTTTGCGCGGCAGCGAACTCAAGTTTGTCGGCATGCCCGTCGGCGGCATTGGCGCGGGGCAACTCTACCTGGGCGGCGACGGGCGTCTCTGGCATTGGGACATTTTTAATCGCTTGGAAAACAGCGGCAACAACGGACCCCACTATGCGAAGCCGCTCACGCCGTCCTCGCCGCTGAAGCAGCAATTCACGCTCACGATTGGCGGTCAAACCCGCACGCTGGATCGCGCCGGTTTTTCCGACATTTCGTTTCGCGGCGAATATCCCATTGGCCTGGTGGCATACGCCGATGCCAGCGTGCCGGTGGCGGTGAAGCTTGAAGCGTTTTCGCCATTCATTCCGCTGAATACTGACGACTCCAGTCTGCCGTTGACGATTCTTCAATTCGCCGTGCGCAACACTTCCGCCGCGCCGGTCGAGGCGACACTTTCCGGCGAGTTGGAAAATGGTGTCTGTCTTCACAACCGTGAGCATGGCGGTGTTTTGCGCAATCGTGTCATCCATGAACCGGGCCTGACCACGCTGCTCTGCTCCGCGGAAAAATCCGCGTCGCCGAGGCCGCTGCGGACGGATGTGGTGTTTGAAGATTGGAACAAGGAAAATTTCGACGGCTGGAAAGTCGAAGGCGCGGCGTTTGGGCGCGGGCCGCTAAACAAGAAGGATATTCCAGCTTATCAGGGCGACGTCGGGGGCGACACGCCTCGCGTGGTCAACTCGCACGCCGCCGCGCCGGGCGATTCTATTTCCGCCAAGGACAACGCCACCGGCAAACTCCTCAGCCGCCAGTTCACCATCGAACGCAACTTCATCACGTTCTGGATTGGCGGCGGCAAAGCGCGGAAACAATCCCGCTTCGGCGTCACGTTGTTTGTGGACGACCAGCCGGTGCAGACGGCGGCGGGCCAGGATAAGAACCAGATGGTGCTGCGATATTTTGATGTTCGCGCTCGCGCCGGGAAAAAGGCGCACATCGAAATTCTCGACGACGCCGGCGGCGGCTGGGGCAACATCGGCGTGGGCAAG
>JALOTT010000383.1 GCA_025457745.1 Verrucomicrobiota bacterium | reverse complement strand
AGTACCCGGCGTTCCACCAGCAACGCCATCCGCGCCAGTAATGGGGCAGGTTCCAAAGCCGGCCACGCCTGCTGCACCGGCCACGCCTGCTGCACCGGCTACGCCTGCTGCACCGGCTACGCCTGCTGCACCAGCTACGCCTGCTGCACCGGCTACGCCTGCTGCACCGGCGATGGGGCAGGTTCCGAAACAAATCGATGGAGATCAAAAAGTGTCCGCGTCCAAACAGGAGATTCCCCCGGTCCCGCAGTCCTCAGACCCTGCGGCAGCGCCGGCTCCAGAGGTCCCCAAGTTGACTCCCGCGGAGGCCAAGGCATTTTACGAGAAACTGAAACCATTTTTGGATCTCGGAAAGAGGATTGCGAGTGAAGCCGCTTAGAGCCTTTGCGACGATGATGCAGTGGTCAGACACATTAGGGCCTGCGCAGGTCGGGTTGCCGTGGTGCAGGGCGGCAAAGAATGACCTTAGGTCTTAACCGCAGCCAATTCATATATGAGTGGAGAACGAATACCTGGGATTGTGGGGCTGGAGAGCTACGGCATCTGCCTCATCGACGATGGCACGCTTAACCGCGGGCGAACGCCGACGCCCGGTGTGGTCACGCAGGACAGCTACGGGATGTGCAGCGCTGACGACGCGCTCATGTGTCTTGAAGTCGCCCCCGCGGCCGCGGGCTCCGGCATCGGCATCATCAAGACAAACCTCAAACCGGTGAATGCCCACACCCGCGCGACCTTCGTCCGGCCCGCCGTCAAGGAAATCGCCCTCACCACCAGGATCATTGATCAAATCATGCCCTATTATCCCCTGCGCTGCGTTTGCATCGCGGGTTATCTGGATAGCAGCGACCAGTTCTGGAAGGTCAACTACCACTGGGACCTCTTGGTCTACAAGATCGATCAATTCGTGGCCCTGAAGACCATCTCCGAGCACCATCGCAACTGCGCGATGGCGATCAAACAGGCCTTGCTCAAGAACGCGCCGGATCCTCAAACAGGGTATCGAACCGACAAAACCGTTGGTGCCACCAAGGACAAGAGCGATGCCGAGCAGATCATCAAGCGTCATGCGACCTTGAAGCAGGCCAAGGTGGACTTTGAATCGGTACTCACCAAGTCCAAGGTCGTGAACGCGGCGACCAAAAGGAACCCTCCGGCGTCGGAGAAGCCGTGGTGGCTGGCGGTTGCCCCGGTTGCCTTGCCGGGAAACAGCAAACACGGGTCCGGTTATGCCCTGGACATTTCCGGAGACAACGCCGAGACGACCCGAATCTCCAAGGCATTGGGCGCCACGCTGGCCTTCAACGAAGCCTCCCACGTGCACGTCGAGTGGAAAAATGCTGTCTAGGTTCCAGATGATACGATCCGTGGGTCCAAGACCTCGGAGGAAGTAGTGGCCTTTTCGACGCAATCATGCGCCTCCAACATGGGAACGCCTGATTGAATTGCAAAGGCCCGAGAGAGTCCGTGGGCTAATCAACGCGTGAACAGCGGGTGCGATGGCACCTTCAATGTTCTCCTTACCGAGACCAACGGAGCGGATGGCGAAAGCGTCGCACGACTGATAACCGGGCTTGGCTTTCCGCCGCTGAATGCCGAGTGCGCAGCCGTGCGCGCCGCCTTTCGGGGCGCCAGTTCGGGCAGAAACAACTGCTTCACCTTGGGCGAGCCGGACCAGGTGATGCGCATGCCGTTCGGGGCGGTCTCGCGCTGCGCCCTTGGATCCCCCACCAGCGCCCAGACATTCCGGGTCAACACCGCCTCCACCAACAGGTCAATGAGATTCAGCGGCGATGCGGGAGACGCCTCCCAGTAGTGTGGAAGTGCGAGTGCCATGCGGGCAACGATATCCGGGGATAAAGCATGGGGGTTTGACTGGGTTTCAGGCATTGACCCGAGCAGCGTTTGGTAGCATTGCCGGCTGATCCACCACGGCGAACTAATCCAAGCGACCGGGCCAGCCGCGAAGGCGGAAAAGCGATAGAGCAGCTCGCCTGCTTCGAGGCCTTGAACCCTGATGTTGCCCATGCCCTTGCGGGCCTCTTCGGCGCGACCCGGGTCAGCCTGCGACAACAGTTCAGAAACCGTTGGCGGTGCGGCAGTCATAAATAGATCAAGGAGCCGCGGTGATGCTGACTTCCTTGATATGATCGGCCGTCAGTCCCGGAATATAGAGCTGGTAGGCGCGGCCCGTCAGGTTGATCTTCGAGCCGGTCTTCTTGGACTGCATGGTGCATTGGCCCCAGAAGCCGTAAACATTGGTCTTCAACTGCGCATTCATGATGACGTCCATGGCGTTCCATTCCTCGGTCACCGCTGCAATCAGACGCGCGTACTCCGTGCTCGACACGCCATTGGCCTTGGCGAACTTCAGCACCATGTCCAGGCCCACGTCAAAATCGCCGAATTGTTCAGTTGGAAACCACCAAGGTGAGGCTGCGCCCTGGTAGATCAGCGAGCGCCCCTTGGTGTTGAACTTGTAAAGCTTCATTCCGGAGCTGAGCAGCTTCTTCTCCGCTTTGTTGTCCAAAAAGGCCTGGTTGACCTTGGCGGATTCACCCGGGTTGTCGGGATGGACATTGGGCCAGGAGAGGGCTTCATTAAGTGCCATAAGTGTTGGGAGTTCGGGGTTGAATGATGAGCCCATAGTTGGACCTGTGCCGCCTGTGGGCAAGAACAAAATCAGATCACGACATTGTCCGATAACGTGACTCAATGAAGGAACTGCGACGCTCCCGTGTATCCTCGTGGTGCTCGGCGTCGAGCCATAGACGGTAGTGCTCCGGGCTGATGCGCACGTGCCGGGTGCGGGCACCTCGGCCTTGGGCTAATCGCGCCAGCGCATTCAGGAAGGCGCGGTGCGACAGCAGATCGCGCTCGGGATAGAAGAAGCGGCAATCCTCTTCGGTGTCGAAGTCCACCAGTTCCAGCCATTGGCCTTTCAGTTGGGCGGGCAATCCTCGTTGGTCCGCCCACCTTGCTGCAAAGGCGCTGACATCATTCCATTTCATACACGCTGTCGGTTGCGGGAGGGCTGCTTCGCAGGTGTCGGCCTGCGCGGCGCTCGATCTTGGCGTTGAGGTTGTCGCCCATGGTTATGATAGGATTCGCCCTTCATGCAAGCCTCATAATTTGCGTCATTCAGTGGCTTGCAAAGCCTCCGTTTGCATCACAACACTAGCAGTGGAACATGGCTTATGACGTCCCTCTTGCAAAGTGCCTTCCTCCGTTCTGGCTCCTCCCGGGCCTTGTAAGCGGCAGGACGGTGACCTGGCGACAGGATCTGACCACGGCGGCGTTTGGGCGCTTGGCGGGGGTGCGCACGGCGGATCCTCCGTTTGTCGCTGAGGTCGAGGTGCCGCCGCGAGAGAGGTTCATAGTTACCGCTTCGTCGTTCAGTCTGGACGCCGTTCTTGACGATGCGGAAATCCTGTGACTTCTTGAAGAGGTCAGCACGGTGGTCCTGCGCGAGTCTGTTGCGAAGGTCCTCGGCCCATGCCAGCTGATAGATGTGGATCAGTCCTGGATTCGACGGCAGCCTTCTCCTGGACGGTCTCCCGGTTCCATGCGCCGCACGGCTGGCACCAGGACGGCGCGCCGGGTTACGACTTTGCGGCTTCGCCAGCGTCCAAGAATCAGGGAATGGGATGACTCAAGAGGATGACCTGCTGGAGTGCGCTGAATATTACGCTTCTTTGAAGAGGACACGTTGCCCCCGCGGTTGCGTGGGGATCTCTTCATGGCCTGGTGACGTTGGAAACCCGCCAATAACTTGAAAGGGCACCCACGGTCCGTCGTTTTCGTTGCAATTCAGTGGGTAAGTTTCACCTAGTAGACCTCCGGCACAAAGGTCTGGTCGGAGAGAGGCGGGCGTACATAGGCATGCTTCAGATCTCGAGGCGGCAGCTTGATGGGCTTGGGCGTTAGATCCTCATAGGGAATCATGCTGAGCAGATGCTGGATGCAGTTCAAGCGCGCGCGTTTTTTGTTGTCCGCATTGACCACGTACCATGGGGCCTGCTTGATATCGGTGTGCGCAAACATGTCGTCCTTGGCGCGCGAATACGCAACCCACCGACGGCGGGATTCCACGTCCATGGGACTCAGTTTCCA
>JALOTT010000382.1 GCA_025457745.1 Verrucomicrobiota bacterium | reverse complement strand
ACTTCGGCGGCTGCGCCGGCCTCGCGGAAATGCTGCTGCAAAGCCACGAGCGGGTGGAAGTCAGAGGACGGAAGTCAGAGGACGGAGGGCAGGAATCGGCCTTTCTTGTTGATTTACTTCCCGCCTGGCCGAAAGCGTGGGCGAGCGGCAACGTCAAGGGACTGCGCGCGCGCGGTGGGTTCAAGGTGGACATCGAATGGAAAGACGGCAAAGTCACCAACTATCGCATTCGCTCGAAAGAGCCGCGCGAGGTGACAGTGCGGATGAACGGCGAGACGAAGACGGTCCGGTCGCAAGGCTGGTCCGGCTGAAGGGCAGGTTGACGTCGGATTGCACGGAACCAAGAGCTATGAAATCGAAAACAATCATTCCTTTAATGTGTCTGCTTGGATGCACCACGATGGGCGTTCCGGTGGCCGGCGAAAAGAACCCGCCGATTGGCGCGAAGGACGGTTTCGCCTGGGAGTCCGCGATTCCCGACGACTGCCCTTTCCCGCGCTCGACCAATCTGACAGGCATCTACTTCACCGGTTGGCACAGTGACTATCGTCTCGCCGATACCTGGTATCCTTCGTGGGCCAGTGACGGGAATCTCTACTCGCCCTTTACGGACGGCAAGGTGGACGGTGTGCCTTCCGGTTCCGGCAAGGGAGCCAACGCTGAGACCGGCCACGCCGTGATGATCGGCGACGACCCGCTGAAGCTCGTCATCACCAACACTTCCCCGCCCAAGGTTGCCAGCGCCTTGCCCTACCTGGGACGCTATCCCGCCGGCTCGCTCGTTCACAACGGCATCTGGTACTACGGCACCTACTGCCTTGGACCGGCGGGCAGATTCCAACATGGCGGCTTCGTGTGGAACTGGCCCAACCTCGGGCCGATGCCGGGCTTCCAGATTTCGCGCGACTGCGGCAAGACTTGGGAAGCCTCGCCCCATACGCCGGAGCAGCCGCTGTTTCCCGAGCCGAAGAAGTTCCTCGGCCCGGTCAAAATGGGCGCGCCGCACTTCGTGGATTTCGGCAGGAACATGGAACATTCCCCCGACGGCAAGGCCTACCTGCTCGGCATGGGCGCGATGGACGATGACCCGAAGTCGCGCCCCTGTATCAAGCCGGGGCCGCCGGGCACCGCGTTTCAGCCGAATCCGGAATGTGAGGGCGGATTCGCGCACGCCAATCTGAGTTGGATCACCGCCGATCAAGTTTATCTCGCGCGAGTCAAACCTTCGCCAGAGACAATCAATCAACTTGCCGCCTATGAGTTCTTCGCCGGACCCGACAGGAATGGAAAGCCGGTCTGGACGGCGGATTTCGCGAAGATCAAACCGCTGATCGAGTGGAACAACCACATGGGCTGCGTCACGGCCACCTACGTCCCCGGTCTCAAGAAATACCTGATGTGCATTACCGACGGCTGGCCGACGGTGGCTAAGATGACCTCCTACATCCTGGAAGCCGATGCCCTCACGGGGCCTTGGCGGCTGGTCGTTCACATGAAGGATTTCGGCGAGCAGGCATATTTCCTGAATTTCCCCAGCAAGTTCATCAGCGCAGACGGCAAGACCCTTTGGCTGTGTTACTCCGCGAATTTCAGCCCTGGTTGGAACGGCGTGACCCTGAACTTCAATCCACCCGGCGGGCGCTACGGCTTGTGCCTGCACGAAGTCCGACTGCTGGGACCAGGAGGCAACTAACGGACGTTAACCATGAAGCACCTCATCGCCAGCATCCTCGTCTCGTTCACGCTTCCCCTTTGTTTGGGCGCGGCAGACTCGAAACCCAACATCCTCGTCATCCTCGCCGACGACCTCGGCGAAACCAATAGCCTCGCCGCCGCGATGCCGGAGAAAGTCGGCGAGATGAAGGCGCTGCTGGGGAAACTCATCACCGCCGGCCGCCGCACGCCCGGTATGCAGCAAAAGAACGATCTCGAAGTCGTGCGCTATCCGCGTGCGGCGGTTCCGAAGAAAAAGGCGAATCCTGCCAAGTGAGCCGGCATAGAATTCCACGTATCAAGCACCACCCGAATGAAAAGCACCTTCACCCTCTTGATCCTCGCCCTGTTGGCGTCAGCAACTGCGCTCGACGCGGCTGATACGCCAGCCCCGAAGCCCCCGAATATCCTGTTCCTGTTCGCCGATGACTGGGCGTGGCCGCACGCCTCCTCCCTCGGCTGTCCGGTGGTCAAGACGCCCGCCTTCGACCGCATCGCGAAAGAGGGCGTGCTGTTCCGCAACGCCCATGTCACCGCGCCGTCGTGTTCGCCGTCGCGCGCCTCCATCCTGACCGGCCAATGGCCCTGGCGGCTCGAACAGGGTGCCAACCTCCATGGTTTCATCCCCGCCAAGTTCGCCGTCTATCCGGACTTGCTGGCGGCAGCCGGCTACCATGTCGGCCTGACCGGCAAAGGTTACGGCCCCGGCAGCGACGAAGGCCGCCCGCACAACGCCGCCGGCCCGGCCTTCAAGAACTTCGACGCGTTTCTCGCCGCCCGCCCGCCGGGCAGGCCGTTCTGCTTCTGGTTCGGCAGCCGCGATCCGCACCGGCCCTATCCGCCGGGGATTGGCATCCGATCAGGCATGGATGCGACGAAGGTTTTTGTGCCGCCCTACTTGCCGGACAACGCCACCACGCGCAGCGACATCTGCGATTACTTCCATCAGGTGGAGCAATTCGACCAACAATGCGCCGCCATCCTCGCCACGCTTGAAAAGGCCGGCGAACTCGACAACACCCTCATTGTGATCAGCGGCGACAATGGCTGGCCGTTCCCGCGATCCAAAACCACTTGCTACGACAGCGGCACGCATCAGCCACTGGCCATCCGTTGGGGCGCACGCATCAAGGGCGGCCGGAGCGTGGATGATTTCGTAAGTCTCGCCGATCTTGCGCCAACTTTTCTCGATGCCGCCGGTCAACCTATTCCCGCGCCGATGACAGCGCGCAGCCTGATTCCGCTGCTCCTCTCGGATAAGTCCGGCCCGGTTGACCCGGTCCGCGACCACACGTTGACCGGCATGGAACGGCATGTCGGGAGAGGCCGGACGGACGGCCAGCAGACCAATGTCGGCTATCCCATGCGCACCCTGCTGACGAAGGACTTCCATTACATCCGTAACTTCAAGCCCGACCGCTGGCCGGCCGGCGATCCCCCCAAAGAGCCACTGCCCGCTTTCGAAAAGATCGCCACCGACACCTACGCCGCCTACTCCGATTGTGACAGCGGCCCGACCAAGGCATTCTTGGTGACCCACCGTGACGACCCAAGCGTAAAACGGTTTGCCGCGCGTGCCTTCGGCAAGCGAACGGCCCGCGAGTTGTATGATCTGCGCCACGACCCGTATGAATTGAAAAACGTCGCAGAAGATCCGGCCTACGCCGAAACAGTGAAAGCACTTGATGCCCGGTTGATGGCCGAACTGAAAGCCACCGGCGATCCTCGCGCGTCCGGTGGCGGTGATCAATTCGACGGCTACCTCGGCACACCGCCAAAGAGAAATCCGAAATGAACAATAGTCACCCCGCGGCGTCTTTTCGTTTCCATTCGCACACCCCAACCCGCCAAGCGATGATCACTGATTCCCCACGCCATCCTCACCCGCCTGCGCAAAACCCGGCGGCAGGGATGTAAATTAATACTGCCCATGCATAGAACGCCAACCGCTCTCGCGGCGATTTGCCTGCTGATCACAATGGCTGTTTCTGCACCGGCTGGACAGCAGGTGATTTTCCCGCCCTCGGCCATGCCGCGTGTGGACATGCACCCCCACATGGATGCCAAGACCCAGTACGCAAAAGCCGTGAAGGACAACCTGAACAGCACCTGCAAGCTGCCCGCAGATTGGATTACCGGTCTGTCCGCAGGAACCTGCGAGATTAAAGTGGCCGCGAAAAATTCCATCGGCCTTGTCCGCACCGCTTCCACCACGAATGAGTTGACAGTGGTTGCGTCCCCGCACGGCGTGACTTCCGAGCAGGCGAAGGAACCGGACCAGGCAGGGGACCGGCTTTCGCCCGCTGCGTTTGCCGATCCGCCGGTCCATGCGCGGCCGGGTGGGTTCTGGGATTGGCTCAACGGTTCAATCACCCTGGAGCAAATCACCCGGGATTTGGAGGCGATGAAACG
>JALOTT010000057.1 GCA_025457745.1 Verrucomicrobiota bacterium | reverse complement strand
TCGGCAGCTACCTCGCCGCCGCGCTCGCGGTGGGCTGGGGCGTGGATGGCGTGGAGCAATTCGACAAGCGTGGCCTCTGGCTTGGCTCGGCGCTCGGCGCGTTGATGGTCGTCAACGCGATTTGGGCGCGTCGGCAAAAATCAGAGGCCGAACCCAACGCTCTCCGGCCCGCGCCCGCGTATTTTGCCGTGCTCGCCCTCGCCATCTGGTGTTTCACCACCTGGCAGAACACGGCCCACACGCAATTCGGTATGGTGCTCACCGGCGAAGCGTTGCTGCTCGCGCTTTCAATCTATCTCCTGCGCCTGCCGGAACTTTCCCTGCTCGGCCAGGGCTACCTGCTCGTGGCGCAAATGGCGTGGCAGTTTAACGTGCCCGATGACATCGCGCGCTGGACCGCACTGACGCTCGCGGTCAATGGTCTGGTCGCGTTGCGGTTGGGCTGGCAACGGGAGGACATTGCGTTCAAAGGCGTGGCCGGCCTTTCCGCCGCTGCGGCGGTCGCCTGGGGCATCCAGGGTATGGAGAGATTTGATTCCGCCGGTCTGCTCACCGGCGTCGCCCTGGCCGGGTTGATGATGCTCAACGCCTTTCTCACCCACCGCCGCAGTCGTGACGAGAACCCGGACGTGTTGCGACCGGCGCCGACTTATTTCGGTGTCCTGACCATTGTGCTGGCGATGGCGACGACGTGGTTCAACACGAGCCGAAGCAATTATCCCGTTGCGCTCGCCGCCGAAGCCGTCGTGTTGACCTCTTCGATCTACCTCTTGCGCGTGCGCGAACTGGCGTTGCTGGGACAGGTCTTGCTCCTCGTCAGCCATTTTGTTTGGCAGTTCAACCTGTTCGATCATGGCACGCCGCCGTGGTGGAATCCGTTGGCAATGATCGGCCTGACGCTCGCGCTCGGTCATTGGTGGCAAAAGCAAAAAGTCATCGTGACCCAAACGCATGCGCCGCTCGTGTTTCAACTCGTGCTGTCGCTGCTGCTGGTCTTTCTCGCCTGCACCTGGCTCGGACGCGCCTGTTCCGGCGAAACCTGGCTCGCGCTTTCCAGCCTGCTCGCCGTGGCGGTGACGGCTTACGCGGCGGCGACGCGCGCGTGGTGGCTCGCGGCCTCCGCGCAATTGTTTCTGCTGCCGGGCGCGTGGTTGTTCCTCCGCCAGTTGAGTCAGGGCGGCGGCCCGCGCTTCGCGGCGCTCGCGCCCATCGCCGCGCTCGGATTGCTTTCAATGGCGGCGGTGCGCTGGTTCGCGCAAAAACCCGCCGCCGACCCGCGCGTGCGCAATCCCTTGCTCGGACTGGCAATGGCTTACCGCTGGGTCGCGCTCGCGATGTCCATCTGGTGGGTCAACGAATATGTGCCCGCACGCGAGCGCGTGTGGATGCTGATGGCCCTGGGCTTTCTGGAATTTCTGCTCGTGGGCTGGAAACGCAACCGCGAGGTGCTGCTTTTCAGCGCGGCGTTCACGACTGCGGGGCTGGTGCTCCTGTGGCTGCGCCCGCACGGCGAACCGCTGATTTATCTGCCCAACCTGATCGCTATTCTCACGCTGCTGGCGCAACAACAAATCGCCCGCCGCGTGCCGGAGCGGTTCAACCTGGAGTCGCCGATCCACACCGCCGTCATGGTTGTGGGCTGCGCTAGCCTGTGGTGGTTCATGTCACGCTGGGTGATGAAGGCGGGCGGCGGATTTTATCTTACGGCGAGCTGGTCGGGGCTGGCGCTGGCATTGTTCACCGTCGGGATCTTTTTGCGCGAGCGGATGTACCGCTGGGTCGGGCTGGGCATTCTCGCCGCGGCGCTGGGTCGCGTCGTGCTGCTCGACGTATGGAAGCAGGAAACGATTTACCGCGTTCTGACATTCATGGCGCTCGGCGTGGTGCTGCTCGTGCTCGGATTTATCTACAACAAGTATCAGGAGACGATTCGGAAATGGCTTTGACCATTCCACCCGCATAAAACTCCTGTGTGGAGGAGCAACTCAAGGAATTGTCGTGGGCTGAGAGTCGGACGCCGGGCAAGGGCGGCGTACTCTTCGGGGGCATCCTCGCCATGGTGGTCGTGATGCTGCTCATCGTAATTTCCAGGCTGCTGCCCAAAGCGTCGCAGTCGCAGTGAAGGTAGGGCCGACCTGCCGGTCGGCTTGGACACGCAGCAATCGCTTCCCTGCCGTCACCTTTTGAGATTGCTCTGCCGGGCTTCCGGGTGATTTACTCTGACTGCACCGCTGTTGAATCCAACACACGCGCCAATGTCACAACCCCAGCCGACCGCCGCTCCCACCGAAAACAAATTCGTCCAGGGCCTCGGCTTGCTTGACTCGACGATGATTGTGGCCGGCTCGATGATCGGGTCGGGTATATTTATCGTGTCGGCGGACATCGCGCGGCAGGTGGGTTCGCCCGGTTGGCTGCTGGTCGTGTGGCTGGTCACGGGGATTCTCACCGTCGTCGCGGCGCTCAGCTACGGCGAACTGGCGGCGATGTTTCCGCGCGCGGGCGGGCAGTATGTTTACTTGCGCGAAGCCTACAGTCCGCTCTGCGGATTTCTCTACGGCTGGACGTTGTTCCTGGTAATTCAGACCGGAACCATCGCCGCGGTGGCGGTGGCGTTCGCGCGCTTTCTCGGTGTACTGATACCTGCGATTTCGCCGACGGCGTGGATCATCCCGCCGCTCAATCTCTCGAGTGGCTACGCCATCAGTCTGTCCACACAACAAGGGGTTGCCATTCTGGTGGTCGTGTTGCTGACGATCATTAACACGCGCGGACTTGCGCTGGGCAAAATCATCCAGAACGTGTTCACGTCCGCCAAGACGCTGGCGCTCGTCGCGTTGATCGCGGTTGGAATTCTCTTTATGCGCAGCCCGGAAGCGGTCCACGCCAACTTTGGCGAGTTCTGGACGCCGCGCGGCGTGGCGGAGATCAGACCGGACTTTTCGTTCATGCCGATGGTCACAGCGGCTGGCGGTCTTGGCCTGCTCATTGCCATTTGCGTTGCGCAGGTCGGATCGCTGTTTTCTTCGGTGGCGTGGGAGTGTGTCACGTTCACGGCGGGCGAAATCAAGGAGCCGAAGCGCAACATCCCGCTCTCGCTTTTGGCAGGCACGTCTCTGGTCATCAGCCTCTACCTCCTGGTCAACCTGGCCTATCTCTGCCTGCTGCCGTTCGCTCAAATTCAACACGCGCCGGAAGACCGCGTCGCCACCGCGGTCATCAACACCGTGTTTGGCGGCTCGGGCGCGGCAATCATGGCGGCGGCCATTCTGGTTTCCACGTTCGGTTGCAACAACGGCCTGATCCTGACCGGGGCGCGGGTCTATTACGCGATGGCGAAGGACGGGTTGTTCTTCAAGGCAACGGGAAGGCTGAACCCAAGTCACGTGCCGGCGGTTGGATTGATTTTGCAATGCGTCTGGACAGCGTTGCTGGTGCTGCCACGAACACGCTTGCACGATCCCGTGACTGGTGCGCTGAAAACTGATCCCGTCACGGGCGCGGAGCAGTATGGCAACCTTTACGGCAACCTGCTGGATTACGTTGTCTTCGCCGTGCTGATTTTCTACGTGCTCACCATCGCCGGTGTTTTCGTCCTGCGGCGCAAACAACCCGATGCCGTGCGGCCTTATCGCGCGTGGGGTTATCCGGTTGTGCCCGCGCTCTACATTCTGGTTGCCACGGTGATATCGCTGGTGTTGCTCCTATACCGGACGCAGACAACGTGGCCCGGACTCCTGATTGTGCTGTCCGGCGTGCCGGTTTATTTCCTGTGGAAAAGGAAAAGCGCCTCCGTGCCGGCGGGTTGATGAGCCGACTGGACGTTTGCTTGACTTCCCGGCGCGCGTCGCTAATAAAGCCAGACCAAAAACGCCGCCACCCTCATGAACTTACTCCGACGAAAGAGCGTCACCGATCTGCAGGCCGAGGCTGAGGGCGACCACAGCCTCAAGCGCGCTTTGGGGCCGATCAACCTCACCATGCTGGGCATTGGCGCAGTCATCGGCGCCGGCATTTTTGTGCTCACCGGCAAAGCGGCCGCGAATTACGCCGGGCCGGCCATTGTGTATTCGTTCGTGCTCGCTGGAATCGCCTGCGCCTTTGCCGGCCTGTGCTACGCGGAGTTTGCGGCCATGATCCCGGTTTCCGGCTCGGCCTACACCTATGGTTACGCGACGTTGGGCGAGTTTGTTGCGTGGATTATTGGATGGGACTTGATCCTTGAATATCTGTTTGCCGCTTCAACCGTCGCCGCCGGGTGGTCGGAATATGTGGTGTCGTTCCTGCAGGAGTTTGGAATCGTGATTCCGACCGTCTTCACCTCCGCCCCCTACAATCACGTCGCGCCCCCGGACGCCGGCTGGAATATGTGGCGGTTGTTCACGGAGGGCTGGGTCAGCACGGGCGCGGTGCTCAACGTCCCCGCCATGATCATCGTGACGATCATCACGATCCTGCTGGTCATCGGCATCAAGGAATCCGCGCACTTCAACAATGTCGTCGTCGCCATCAAGCTTGGGGTGATTCTCCTCTTCATCGCCGTCGGAGTGGCCTACCTCAACGCGGATAACTGGCAGCCGTTCGTGCCGCCGTCCGAAGGGCCGGGAAAATTCGGATGGGGCGGCGTGCTGCGTGCTGCCGGCGTGATTTTCTTTGCCTACATCGGCTTCGACGCCGTCTCGACCGCTGCGCAGGAATCCAAGCGACCGCAACGCGACATGCCCATTGGCATCCTGGGGTCGTTGGCCATCTGCACGGTGCTCTACATCGCCGTTTCGCTGGTACTGACCGGGATCGTGAAGTACGACAAGCTCAACGTTGGCGCCCCGGTAGCCGTGGCGATTGACTCGCTGGGTCACGGGGTGGCCTGGCTCAGACCCATCATCAAGATCGGCGCCATTGCGGGTCTTTCTTCCGTGATTCTGGTGATGATGCTCGGTCAACCCCGGATTTTCTACACCATGTCGAAGGATGGCCTGTTGCCACCCTTCTTCAGCCGGGTCCATCCGAAATTCCGCACGCCGTGGCTGGCGCAGATTCTCACCGGCGGCGTGGCCATGCTGCTGGGGGGGCTTTTCCCGATCGGCCTTTTGGGGGAACTGGTTTCCATTGGAACATTGCTCGCGTTTGTAATTGTGTGCGCCGGGGTGTTTGTGCTCCGGTTTACGGACCCCGATATTCGGCGACCGTTTCGGACGCCCGTCTTCTGGCTGGTTTGCCCGTTGGGGGTCTTTTTCTGTGGCTGGCTGATGTACGGGTTGCCCCGGGACACTTGGGCGCGCCTGCTGGTGTGGATGGCGATAGGCTTTGTGCTGTATTTCTCATACGGCCGCCGCCACAGCCGGCTGGCGCAGTCCTCGCGGTCAGATGGACAAACGCCGCCGGTAAAATGAGCAGCGGGGATTTTGGGTTAAAGTTCCCGCGCTTCACTGACTGAATCAGCGTTCCACGGCCCCTCAGAAAAGCAGTTGACGTTTCCGTCTTTTGTACCTACCGTTCGGTAGGTTTTATGGTCAAAGCCACCGCCAACCTGGAAACACGGCAGAAGATTTTGCGCGCCGCGCTCAAGCGGTTTGCACACGCGGGCTATTCGGCGGCCTCGGTCCAGCAGATTGTCGCGGACGCAAAAGTGTCCAAGCCGACGCTATACTACTATTTCCGGGACAAAGCGGCATTGTTCCAGGCGCTGGTCAACGAGGCCCACGATGAACGCTATCACCTGATGCGTGAGGCGGTTGGCCGCGTCGCGGGCTTTCGCGACCAGCTTGTCGAAATCCTCGCCGTGGTGTTCGAGTATTTCCGCGAGAACCGCGAATTGATGCGCATCTCGCTGGCCACCGCCTTCGCTGCGCCCGGGGAAATGCCTCCCGGTCTGCGTTATCTCGACCGGTGCGAACGAAACTTTGAATTCATCCATACGCTGATGAAGGACGCGCTGGCCCGTGGCGAATTGGATGCCCGCTTTGACAGCCGCGAACTGGCGCTCGGTTTCGACGGCCAGATGATCCTGTATTTGATGTCGCACCTGCTGATGCCGGACCAAGTGTTGGACCGGCGGACGGCCAAGCGCATCGTGGATTTGTTTCTCGCGGGCGGCGCGCTCAAGAAACGGGCCAGGTGATCGGTTGAGTGCGCGGCGTTTACTGGAGTCCAGAACTTACATTCATGAAAATCAAAGTCATCGTTGCCATCGTAATCGTGCTGGCGGTCGTCGGCGGGCTGGCCGGCGTCAAGACCCTGCAAATCCGGAAGCTGATCGCCTCGGGCGCGGAGTTTGCGCCGCCGCCGGTATCCATTTCCTCCGCCGTGGTGCGGGAGGAGAAATGGCAGGGCAAGTTGAGTGCCGTGGGCAACATCGCAGCCGTGCAGGGCGTGATGATCACCCCCGAAATCGCCGGCGCCGTGCGGGAAATCGCGTTTGAATCCGGGGCAACCGTGGCGAAAGGTGATTTACTGGTTCGGCTGGATACATCGTCCGAAGAAGCCCAACTCCGAGCAGTCGAAGCACAGGTTGAACTCGCGCGCATCACCGCGAATCGCGCCCGAACGCTCCAGGCTGACAAGACGCTGTCGCAGGCGGACCTTGATCTGGCCGAGGCCACGTTGAAGCAGAACCAGGCCAACGCCGACAACATCCGTGCGACCATCACGAAGAAGACCATCCGCGCACCGTTTGCCGGGCGGCTGGGCATCCGGCTGGTGAACTTGGGCGAGAACCTGGACTTGGGCAAACCCATCGTGTCGCTTCAGGCGCTTGCCCCGGTGTATGCGGAATTCTCGCTGCCGCAACAGGAGCTGGCACGGCTCAAGACCGGTATGCGGGTGAATTTGGTTTCGGATACCTACCCCGAAAAGAAGTTTGAGGGTGCGTTGACGGCGATCAATCCCGATCTCGATCAAGCGACGCGCAGCGTGCGGGCGCAGGCAACCTTCGAGAATCGCGAACAGTTGCTGCGACCCGGCATGTTCGCGCGCGTTGAGGTGTTGTTGCCGGAGGAGCAGAGCGTGCTCGTGATTCCCGCGACTTCCATTCTCAGCGCGCCGTATGGCGACTCTGTCTATGTGATTGAGCCGGCGACCAACTCGGCGGGCGGCCTGGTCGTGCGCCAGCAGTTCGTGCGTGTGGGGCGGGTGCGCGGCGATTTCATCAGCGTCGAGACGGGCCTCAAGCCGGGCGAAAAGATCGTGAGCGCGGGCCAGTTCAAGCTGCGCAACGGCATGACGGTGACAGAGAATAACGATATCGCGCCGAAAGCTTCCGAGAAGCCGCGCCCGTCGGATAGTTGAGCATGAAGCTGGCACGGCGCGATGAATAAAGAATTTCCATTACACAAAGGTAGGGCGCGTCACTCCGTGCGCGCCGCTCACAGCGTCAATTCGAACGGCGCGCACGGAGTGACGCGCCCTACCGTGAACGTATGAAGTCGTCGTTTACCGATCTGTTCATCCGGCGGCCGGTGCTGGCGCTGGTGGTCAACCTGGTGATTGTGATCGCCGGGCTCCAAGCCATCCGGTCCGTCAACGTCCGCCAGTATCCGCGCAGCGAAAACGCCTCGGTGACCATCACCACGGTATACATCGGCGCGAGCGCCGATCTGGTTCGCGGATTCATCACCACGCCGCTGGAGCGCGCCATCGCCGCGGCCGACGGCATCGAATACCTCGAATCGAGCAGCAAGCTGGGTCTGTCGCAAATCACCGCGCGGCTCAAACTCAACTACGACGCCACCAAGGCGCTGTCCGAAATCAGCTCGAAAGTGGACCAGGTCAGGGGCGACCTGCCGCCGGAGGCGGAGGTGCCGATCATCAACATCGAGGCCGCCGATTCACAGTTCGCCTCGGCCTATTTGCGGTTCACTTCGGGCATTCTGGAGGCGAACCAGATCACGGATTACCTGGTGCGCGTGGTCCAGCCGCGTCTTTCCGCGCTCGAGGGCGTGCAGCGCGCGGACATCCTGGGCGGGCGCACGTTCGCGATGCGCATCTGGCTCAAGTCCGACCGGCTCGCCGCGTTCAACATCAACCCCAACCAGATTCGCGAGGTGCTCGCCGCAAACAACTTCCTGTCCGCCGTGGGCCGCACGAAGGGTTCGCTCGTGCAAGTGAACCTCTCCGCCAACACCGACCTGCGCTCGGTGGCGGAATTTCAGGACATCGTCATCCGCCAGTCCGGCGACACGCTGGTCCGGCTGCGCGATGTGGCGGATGTGGAACTGGGCGCGGACGATTACGAGAGCGAAGTGCGCTTCGGCGGGCAGAAGGCCGTGTTCATGGGCATCTGGGTTCTGCCGAATGCCAACTCGCTGGATGTCATCAAGCGCGTGCGCGTCGAGATGGGGCAGATCCAAAAGGAACTGCCCACCGGCATGGAGGGCGGCGTGGCCTACGACGCCACCAAGTACATCGAGGACGCCATCCACGAAGTCCTGAAGACGTTGAGCGAGACGCTGCTGATCGTGGCCATTGTGATCTTCCTGTTCCTCGGCTCGCTCCGCTCGGTGCTCGTGCCGCTGGTGGCGATTCCGGTTTCACTCATCGGCGCTATCTTCCTGATGCAGGTCTTCGGGTTCACGTTAAACCTGTTGACGCTGCTGGCCATCGTGCTGTCGGTTGGCCTGGTCGTGGACGACGCGATCGTGATTGTCGAGAACGTCGAGCGCCACGTGCGCGAAGGCCAGCGACCGCGGCGGGCCGCGTTGCTGGGGGCGCGCGAACTCATCGGGCCGGTGATTGCCATGACCATCACGCTGGCGGCGGTTTATGCGCCGATCGGTTTGCAGGGCGGTCTGACCGGCTCGCTCTTCCGCGAATTCGCCTTCACGCTGGCGGGCGCGGTCTTCATCTCCGGCATCGTGGCGTTGACCCTGTCGCCGGTCATGTCCTCGAAATTGCTCGACGCCGGGCGCGAGGAGCACGGATTGGCGGGCCGGATCAACCGCGACTTCGACCGCTTCCGCAAACTCTACGGTCGCGTGTTGGACGTGACCCTGAACGCGCGACCGGCGGTTTACATCGTGTGGCTCGCGCTGAGCCTGCTGTCCATTCCGCTGTTCATCATGGCGCCGAAGGAACTCGCGCCCACGGAGGATCAAGGCATCGTCTTCGGCATCGTCGAGGCGGCGGCAGACGCGACGATTGACCAGACCACGTTTTACACGGACGAGGTCAACCGCCGCTGGCTCCAGGTGCCCGAGGCGGCGCAGACCTTTCAGATCACATTCCCGAACGAAGGGTTTGGCGGTTTGGTGCTCAAGCCGTGGGGCGAACGCCAGCGCACGGTGTTTGAGATCACGCCCGAGGTGCAGGCCAGCGTCGGCGCCATCCCGGGCATCCGCGCGATGGTGGCCACGCCGTCGGCGCTGCCCGGCGGCGGCCAGTTCCCGGTGGAATTCATCATCGCCTCGACCGCCGATCCCGGGCGCATCCTGGAATTTGCGCGGCAGATTCAACAGAAGGCAACCACGAGCGGCATGTTCGCCTTCCCGCCGATCATTGACACCAAGATTGACCAGCCGGAAGTCGAGCTGGTGCTGGATCGCGACAAGGTGGCCGCGCTGGGTTTGAACATGGCCTCGGTGGGCGCGGACCTGGCGACGCTGGTGGGCGGCAATTACGTGAACCGCTTCAACCTCGACGGGCGCAGCTACAAGGTCATCCCGCAGCTCAAGCGCATCGAGCGGCTCAGCGCGGACCAGTTGGAGAACAACTACGTCAAAGGACCGAACGGCCAGTTGGTGCCGTTGAGCACGTTCGCCATATTGAAGAAGAAAACCGAGCCGCGCGCGCTGAACCGCTTCCAGCAGTTGAACGCGGTGAAGATCAGCGGCGTGGCCATCCGCCCGCTCGATGAAGCCCTGCGCTACCTAGAAGACGAAGCTGCCAAGATTCTGCCGAAGGGCTACACGCTGGAGTACACGGGCGAGAGCCGGCAGTTACGCACGGAAGGGAACAGGTTTCTCCCGGCGTTCATCCTCGCGCTGGTCCTGATCTTCCTGGTGCTGGCCGCGCAGTTCAACAGCTTCCGCGATCCGTTGATCATCCTGCTGGGCTCTGTGCCGCTGGCGATGTTTGGCGCGCTCATGTTCAGCTTTCTCAAGATGCCAGGCGAAGGGATGCACTTCTTCACCAGCGGCTGGACGACCACGCTGAACATCTATTCGCAGGTCGGCTTGGTCACGCTCGTCGGGCTGGTTTCCAAGAATGGCATCCTGATCGTGCAGTTTGCCAACGAACTCCAGCGCACCGGCCTCAACAAGATGGCAGCGGTGAGGCAGGCCGCGCTGGTGCGTCTGCGGCCCGTGCTGATGACCAGCGTAGCCACCGTCGCTGGTCACTTTCCGTTGACCTTGGTAAGCGGCGCCGGGGCTGCGGCGCGAAACTCCATCGGCATCACCATCGTCGCCGGTATGGCCCTCGGGACCATTTTCACGCTGCTGGTGATTCCTTCGATCTACGTCTTGATCGCCAAACAGCACGTCGGTGAGGATGCTGGCGCTTTGGCCCGCGACTTTGCGCAAGCTGAGCCCGAACCCGCGGTCACGAAATGACCGATATCGCACCGAAACGCCACTGGCGTCCCTGGCTTGGTCACCTCCTCACTTGTGTTGTGGTGATCGCCAGTCTGCTGGCCGGTTGCAGTGTCGGGCCCAATTACCATCGCCCGACCGTTGCGCTGCCCGCAGCCTGGGCGGCGGCAGGTGGCGGCGCGACCAACGCGGCAGCGCAACTGGCGACGTGGTGGAAGACTCTCAATGACTCGACGCTGAATTCGCTCATCGAGCGCGCGGCCAACGCCAACAGCGATCTCAAAATCGCCGAGGCCCGCGTACGCGCAGCGCGGGCCTTGCGTGGCGCGGCCATCGCTGATTTTTTCCCAACCGTCGGCGCGAGCGCTTCGCTCACCACGGCGCGGCGCAGCGCCAACGCGCTGATCACGCCGGTCAAATCGCTCGACACGGACACTTATCAGGCCGGCTTTGATGCGTCGTGGGAGGTTGACGTGTTCGGCGGACGACGGCGGGCGTTGCAAGCGGCGACGGCGGAACTGGAATCCATCGAAGAGGACCGCCGGAGCGTGCTGGTCACATTGCTCGCCGAGGTGGCGCGTAACTATGTGGAATTGCGCGGCACCCAACGGCGGCTGGTCATCGCGCGTGAGAATTTGGCGGCGCAGCAAGAGGTAATGAACATCACCCGACTGCGCTTCGACAAGGGCCTGGCCAGCGAACTGGACGTGGTCCAGGCAAAAGCGTTGCTCGCCTCGACAAAATCCCAGATGCCGTCGCTCGAAACCGCGATCAAACACTCGAGCCATCGGCTTGGCGTGCTGCTGGGTCAGCCGCCGTCCGCCCTGGACGCCGAACTGGCTGGCGATGCGCCAATTCCCGCCGCGCCGCCGGATGTGCCCGCCGGCTTGCCGTCGGATTTGCTGCGGCGCCGGCCCGATGTGCGGAGCAGCGAGCGGCAACTGGCCGCCGCCACTGCGCGCATCGGTGTGGCGGCGGCGGAATTGCTGCCGAAATTTTTCCTCACCGGCACGGGCGGCTTTCAGAGTCTGGACGCGGGCAATTTGATTTCGCCGGCGAGCAAATTCTGGTCGGCCGGTCCGTCGGCGCGGTGGCGACTGCTTGAATATCCGCGGCTCAAGGCGCAGTTGAAGGCGCAGACCGCCGTGCAGGAGCAGGCGTTGGCGCAGTTCAACCAGACGGTGCTGCTCGCGCTCGAAGAGGTCGAGAATGCGCTGGTTGCTTGCGAAAAGGAAAAGGAGCGCTACCAGTCGCTGAGTGATTCCGTCGAGGCCAACCGCCGGGTGCTGGCGCTGGCGAACGAGCTTTATGTGAAAGGCCTCGGCGAGTTCCTCAACGTGCTCGATGCCGAGCGCTCGCTTTACCAGGCCGACGACGCACGGGCGCAAAGCCAGCGCACGATGACGCAAAACGTCATTGCGCTCTACAAGGCGCTGGGCGGCGGCTGGGAAACAAACGCCAACTAAAATGTTTGAATTATGCGACTCTTTCACGCTCATTTCTTCACAGCGGCGTCTCGGCAGGGCCCCGCATTCTCCGCCCAAGCTCAGGAAATTGGCGGCGCTCTGCCGAGACGCCGCTGCGAGCTTTTGAAGGGAACATTTATGCGACAGCAAGAATTCATTACCCAAGCCGCCGCGTTCGCAATTCTCGCGGGCATGCTGGCAGGTTGTTCACGCGATCCGAGCCAAGGCCCATCCGGTGCGCCGATTCCGCAGGTTCGCAAAGACGTGCCCGTGCCGGTGACGGTTGCCACGGTCATCCAGAAAGACGTGCCGCTCGAACTGGAAATCATCGGCGCAGCCCGCGCTTACGCGAGCGTATCCGTGAAGGCGCGCGTGGACGGCCAGCTCACCCGCGTGGCTTTCAAGCAAGGCGACGAGGTGAAGCGGGGCGACTTGATTTTCGAAATTGACAAGCGTCCATTCCAAGCGGCGCTCAGCCAGGCCGAGGCCGTGCTCGCCCGGGACGTGGCTTCGTTCGAAAACGCGGAAGCCGACAGGCGCCGCACGGATGAGTTGGCCGCCACAAAAGCGGTGGCGGCGACCCAGGTGGACGCAAACCGGGCGAAGGCGGCGGCGCTGCGCGCGTCGGTGGAGGCCGACAAGGCCGCAGTCGAGACGGCACGGCTGCAACTTTCGTTCTGTTCCATCACGTCGTCGGTGAACGGCCGCATGGGGTTGTCGCTCGTGGACGAAGGCAACATCGTCAAGAACAACGACACCATTCTCGCGGTGGTCAACCAGACCAAGCCGCTTTACGCGGACTTCGCCGTGGCGGAGCGGTTTCTGCCGAACGTGCGGGCGGCGGCAGCCCGCGGCCATCTGCGCGTAGCGGCCACTCCGCCACAGCATCCCGAAGCGCGCTCCGCCGGCACGCTGGAGGTCATCAACAACCAGGTGGACACCGCCACGGGCACGGTGATGTTACGAGCGGTGTTTCCGAACACGGACGAGCAATTGTGGCCGGGTCAGTTCCTGAACGTGACACTCACGCTCGGGCAGTTGACCAACGTTACGGTCGTGCCGGCGCAGGCGGTGCAAACCAGCCAGAGCGGGGAATTCGTGTTCGTGGTCACCGCCGATAGCCGCGTGGAAAAACGACTGGTGAAGCTCGGCCCGATCCTTGAGAACGAGGCGGTGATTGAATCGGGCGTGCAGCCGGGTGAAACCGTGGTGACGGACGGGCAGATGCGTTTGGCGCCGGGCTTCAAGGCGGACATCAAAACGCCTGGCGCAACCTCGTCGCCGAAACCCGGCCCGGGGAAATCCTCATGAACATTTCCGAACGGTTCATCCGCCGACCGATCATGACCACGCTGGTCATGGCGGGCATTCTATTGTTTGGCATCATCAGCTATCGCTACCTGCCGGTGAGCGATCTGCCCAACGTGGATTACCCCACGTTGCAAGTTTCAGCCAGTCTGCCAGGGGCCATTCCCGAAACGATGGCGTCCGCCGTGGCGACGCCGCTGGAACGCCAGTTCTCCACGATCGCCGGCGTGGACTCGATGTCGTCGGTGAGCGCGCAGGGATTGTGTCAGATCACGATCCAATTCACGCTGGATCGGAACATTGACGCCGCGGCGCAGGACGTGCAGGCGGCGATCACCAAGGCGTCGCGGCTCCTGCCACCAAACATGCCGTCGCCGCCGACCTACAACAAGGTCAACCCGGCGGACCAGCCCGTTCTCTACATGGCGTTGACTTCCGACACGCTGCCGCTGTCCACCGTGGACGAATACGCGCAGACGCTGGTGGCGCAGCGCATGTCCATGGTCAAGGGCGTGGCGCAGGTCGGCGTGCTCGGCGCGCAGACGTATGCGGTGCGCGTGCAGGTGGACCCGCAGGCGCTGGCCAGCCGCGGCCTCGGGATTGACGAGGTCCAGAACGCCATTGCCCAAGGCAACGTGAACCTACCGACCGGCACGCTGGACGGTCCGAAGCAATCGTACACCGTGCAGGCGAATGGGC
>JALOTT010000056.1 GCA_025457745.1 Verrucomicrobiota bacterium | reverse complement strand
GTCGTTGCAATTGGGTTTCAATGGCTTTCTTTGAGATAAGGCGCGCGGCCGAAGCGTCGAGTGTCTTGGCACGGTGAATTCTCCGAACATATCCGCGTACTCCCTCATCGCGGCAAGCTTCTCGTTCGTGATGCGGACGTAATTCGGATCACATTCCGTCGTCACAAAATGCCGGCCCAACTTCACGGCGGCGATGGCCGTCGTGCCCGCGCCGCAAAACGGGTCGAACACCAACCCGCCCCGGTTGGTCGTCAGGCGGATGATTCGTTCCATCAACTTTTCCGGCAACTGACAAGGATGCGCGTCGCGGTCGCGTTTGTGTTTGATGCGATGGATGTCGAACCAGATGTCGGACAGCTCGACCTTGTCATCGTCGCCAAGTTGTTTGCGCTTCTTCACACATGCGGCGCGGAGGCAGTATTTGGGCGAGTCGGGCGGAAGAACTGACGAACCCCTCAGCCTGACCCTCTCCCCGTCTGACGGGGAGAGGGGATGACCACGTGGGCCGAGAGGTGAGTAGTTGAAAACCGGCTTCCCGCCTGGCTTCGTGTAATAAAGCAGCGCGTAGTGCGCCGGCATGATTTTGCCGCGCGGGTCGGAAAGCGCGTCCCACGCGATCCAATGCCGGAACTCCAACCGCGCATTCAGAAACGCCGCGTGATGTATCGCCCACTTCGGCAAGTTCAGCACGAACAGACTGCCACCGGGTTTGAGCGTCCGCGCCATGCCGTCGAGCCATTGATTGCACCATTCGAGGTAATGTTGATCGGCAAGCGTATCGTCGTAGGCGTCGTAATTCTTTGCCAGATTGTAAGGCGGATCGGCAAAGGCCAGGTCGAACAAACCATCGGGATACTCCTGGGCCACGCGCTGGAGAAACGCAACACAATCTCCCAAATAAACCTCATCGCGCACCAACATCGGAGCGCCAATCTCCAGATCGGCTCGTTGGATTTCACGCTTCAGCGTGCCACCCGAACAAGCTAAAGCTTGAACTCCAGCTTGAACCACATGCAACCCGCGCTCGCCTTCACTTTTCGTCAGTGCGCGAATCCGTTCGAGCACAACGTCCGGCGTCAGGGAATTCTTCAACCCCGAAAGTTTTCGGGACAGGTCGCGCCACACGTCGGACAGCGCCGTGCCCTTCGGATTCATCAAGTGTTTCTTGCCACCCCAGTCCTTCAAATTCAATTTGCACGCCGCGCAGAATTGGTGCGGGACTTTCACCTCCGCCGTGTTCAAGTAAAACGGCATCGGCGATTTGCGGCGCGGGTCGGTCTTTAAAAACATCAAAAGGCCGCGGTGGCCCGGTTTGAGGAAACCGTCGCGTGGCGCGTCGTCAATCTCCAACGCGACCCAGTATTTGAAAACCATCCGCCACGCGTCGCCCTCGGAACGTACGAGATGTTCGCCCCACGACGGAAGCTCGCGCGGTCGTCCGTAAACGAATAACCAACCGCCCGGTCGCAGCAGGCGGACGCACTCAGCCAGCACGCGCGTGCCATCAGCCGTCAATTCGCTGCTGCCGCTTACAACCACAACGCCGCGAGTTTCCGCCGGGGAAGAGTGCAAAGCCTCGCCACTGGTCGTCGCGATTTGTTCCCAAAACGAATTCGTCACGCGGCAGTTCTAGCGGGAATGTGCGTCGGAGAAAACTTCAAAGCATCGTCCTCACGAGATTCTTGCTCTCCCCTGCCCCGCCAATCATCATTCGGCAATGGCCAGACCGCCTTTCATCGAACTCCCCGGCGTGCCGCCGATTCCGATTCTTTACGAGGACCGGTCGGTGCTGGCGATTGACAAGCCGCGCGGCTGGATGCTCGTGCCGTTCTCGTGGCAGAAGACGAATTGGAATTTGCAGGCGGCGCTGGTCTCTTCGATTTCCGCCGGAGATTTCTGGGCAAAGTCGCGCGGGCTGAAGTTTCTTAAGTTCGTGCATCGGCTCGATGCGGAGACCACTGGCATCTTGCTGTTCGCGAAAAGCCAGGGCGCGGTGGAATCCTATTCGGAGTTGTTCGAGAGCCGGCGCATGGAGAAGACCTATCTCGCAGTCGTGGCGGACACCCCGAAGCAGGTTGAGTGGACCTGCCGGCTGAAGCTCGGCCCCGCGCCCGGTCAAATTGGCCGGATGAAGGTGGATGAGCGCGGTGGCAAAGAAGCCGAGACGCATTTCCGCGTGCGGCAAACACGTGAGCCTGGTAGCCAACGACGTGAGGAGGCGGATTCGGTTTGTGGCAATCATTCACCGGTCCGCCTCGTCACCTCGGCGGCTACAACTCTCATCGAGGCGCGCCCGCTCACGGGCCGCACTCATCAGATTCGCATTCACCTGGCAGAGTCAGGCTGTCCATGCGTCGGCGATGACGTTTACGGTCGGGGCCGGGAGAAACTCAGACTTGGTTTGCGCGCGGTGCGGTTGGCTTATCACGATCCGTTTCTTCGGCGGCGGGTGGAGATTCGCGCGCCGATCAAGGGGTTTTGTTGCGAATACGGATTTGACATTCCAACTCTGTAACGACCCCAAGTCCTGCAAACAGAATTGCAACGCATGGCCCACCCGCCGTAAAAATGGTTGCTTCAGCGTGAAGCGAGCGTCACATTTACGTCGCCGACGGAGAGATGGCAGAGTGGTTTAACGCGCACGCCTGGAAAGCGTGAGTGGGCTAAAACCCACCGGGGGTTCGAATCCCCCTCTCTCCGCCAGCCTCATTTTCCCATGAAGAAAAACCAAGGCGACAATGACCTTTCCCAGTTCAATATAAATCGCAATCGCATGTCGAACGCGTGCAAATCGTCTCGGCGCGTAAGTTCGGCAGAACTATTTCTTAAGCCGGTAGAATCGCGCCCCGCCAGAAATCGCGTTCGACACGGCGTAATATCCACTCACGATTGCAGGCGGAGTTGAATTCGACGCCCACCTGGCCGCTGGCATGTTGGTCGTGGATTCGAGCGTGAAGCCGATCGCGTTCGTCGGCCATGAGACCACCACGTTGCCGCCCGTCAAGAGGATGGAGAGCGGTGGATGTGTCCGCTCCCAGAAAAGGGTGTAGAGAGCAGCGCTGTAGCCGATGGCCCTCGATTGCAGCAGGGGTTGGTGCAGCACAGACAGGGTGTAATCTGAAATCGAACCGCCCGCGTTAAACTGGCCTTGGCCCGTGACTGGAGAAGTGCCATTCACATGGTCGGAGTCAAATGCCTTCGATTGCTTGGCCAAAGTGTAGAACAGCTTTGTCAGTCGAGCGTCGCCTTGGGTCAAATACGCGCTTGGAGGATCCTGAAGGGGGTCCATGACCCACTGCGATGAGTTGATCGCCTTGTAGTTATTGCCCGAAGCGGTGTAATCTTCGTAGGAGTCAAAGTCTGAGAAACCGTGTGCATCCAACAGCGTGTGCGCTGGCACGGACATGTCGGCTAGAAGATGCGCCGTCCGGCCAAGCCAGTAATAAGCCGCCGCCTTGTTCGTCGGGTAATTGGCGAGCGCCGAGGCGAAGCGATTCTGTGCATCGGAAAGGGCGCTACTCGCGTTTTTGAAGCCTGCGGTATAGCCACCGTCTGGATTCCAGTAATGTGAATTAGACGAGTCTGGACCGATGTAGCACGACGGTTCATCCTCTTCGAAGGTGCCTTCAATCAATGCCGTGGCCGATGGGCCTACCCCGCAGCCGCTCCAGGCGGTTGGTTTATACATGACGAGACTGACCGTTTTGTGCGGCAACTGAAGTGGGAAATCCTCGGCATACCAGGCAGAATTGGGATCGGTAGGCAGATAGGCAGACATTTCCTGCTTGATGGCGCTCCCCGACGGCAGCGTGTTGAAGCCTTGAAACGCAATCCACTCATGAACGGGAGCCCCGCCGACGAGGAAGAACGATCCGGCCCAATATGATGGCTGGACAACGGCATTGGTGGACGGAGGCGGGAACTGAGTCGTGCCGGAAATGTTTGCTCGCGCTGAGTCAGCGCCTTTTTCGTATGAGGTTGCCGGCACATCACCACGGACGGGGCTGACTCCGTTCCCTGCTATTTCGCTGAGGCGGCGAGCGATATCTGCCCGGCTGGTTTCTGGCCAGGAGCGCAACCTCCAATCTCCCTCAGCCAGCCGAACTCCGCTTTCGAGTCTTCGGCGAGAAGGGGCCTCGCTCTCCAAGGCTTTGGTCTGCCCCTCTGCGGGCTTGGCAGACGCGGGGAAACTGGCTGCTTGACGCCGAAAAATATCGGCCAAGTCCGTCGAACTATCGCCAAGGCCTGCGCCGAGGCTGCCTGCGGTGTGAGTTGCTTCCGGCACGCGCTTCTGCCCGACAGGGACGAGCGGGCTGAAGACAATCGCAGCAAAGACAACGGGAACAATCAGGGCAAGGGGCCAGAGGAGTTTGTATTGCCGCTCCATGCTTTCTTTCAATCAATCGAGATTGAAACGTGTTTGGTTTCCAGAAATGCTTCCATCCCTTCGCTGCCCAGTTCGTGCCCCCAACCGCTCTGCTTCACGCCGCCGAAGGGACATTGTGACGTGGTGGGGAGGCCGTCGTTGATGCCGATCATGCCGGCTTCAAGCACGTCGGCCAGACGGAACATGCGTTTCAACTCCTGCGTGAAGACATACGCGCTCAAGCCGTAGTTCGAACCGTTGGCCAGTTCGATGGCCTCGCTCTCCGTGTCGAACGGCGTGATGGGCGCAATCGGCGCAAATGTTTCTTCAAACATGCAAAGGGCGGTGCGCGCCACGTCGGTCAGCACAGTCGGCTCAAAGAAGAATCCAAGTCCGTTGCCACGGTTGCCGCCGCAGAGCAATTTCGCGCCGCCGGAAACGGCGTCCTGCACGTGCTCGATGGCGCGGGCAACCGCGGTTTCGTCTATTAACGGCCCGATTTGCGTCTCCGGATCCAAACCGCTGCCCATTTTCAAGTCCTTCGTCTGGTTCACGAACGCGCGCACAAAGTCGGGGTAAATCGTGCGCTGCACGTAGATGCGGTTGGCCGCGATACACGATTGGCCGGTGTTGCGAAACTTGGCGATCATCGCGTGTTTGACCGCCTGGTCCAGGTCGCAGTCATCGAACACCAGCACCGGCGCGTGGCCGCCGAGTTCGAGCGCCAACGGCTTGATGTGCCGCGCCGCGCCTTCGATCAATTTCCGCCCCACCTCGGTCGAGCCAGTGAACGTGATTTTGCGGCAAAGCGGGTTGTTCAAGAATTCCTGGCCAATCTCTGCCGCCAGGCCAACAACCAGTTGGAAAAGGCCGTTCGGCGGTTTGACCGCATCCACACATTCGGCAAACGCCACGGCGGTCAACGGCGTCTGGCTCGCCGGTTTCAGAATCACCGTGCAACCGGCGGCGAGCGCAGGCGCAACCTTGCGCACCGCCAGCGCCAGCGGAAAATTCCAGGGACTGATGGCCGCGACCACGCCGAGCGGCGTTTTCACGACCAGATGCCGCTTTTCCTCGGCTTGTTGCGGCACCACGCGGCCATACCCACGCCGCGCCTCTTCGGCAAACCACCGCAAATGATCCACCGCCAGCGCCACTTCGCCCTGGCTTTGCGTGAGCGGCTTTCCGTTTTCCACCGAGATGATGCGCGCGATTTCCTCGCGACGTCGTTCCAGTTCGGTGGCGATCTTGTGCAACCATTCGCCGCGCCCCTTGCCGGTGACATGTCGCCACCCGCCGAACGCGGTGTGCGCATCCTTGATGGCTTGGGCGACATGCACGGTATCCACCACGGTCATGCGCGCGAAAACTTCAGCGTCGGCCGGATTGACCACCGGGATCGAGTCCCCCGTGATGGTCCAATTGCCGTTCAGATAAACCGGGTAGGTTTTCATGTGCCGCGACACACCAAGCCAGTAAGTGCGCAGGATTGAAAGTTCAAAATGCGCCTGTCTGGAAAGCAGAGGACTACCAAGCTCTCTCAGACACGCGGCTGGGAAGCGGCGTAAGAGTCTGTTTGAAAACCCGCCCGGTGGGGGGCACCAGGCCTACAAGCACGTTCCAATTGAACCATTTCCTGTAGGCCGCGCGCCCTCACGCAGCGTTCCTGTGGAGTTTTCAAACAGGCTTTAAGAGATTTTCGAGGAGGCCATCCCGCTCGGCGGCACGATCACCGGCAAACACGGCGTCGGCGTGGCAAAGAAGACGTTCCTGCCCAAGTTTGCCGGCGACGCCCAGATGCGCGTGCTCCGGCAACTTCGCCGGGTGTTCGATCCAAACGGCATTTTGAATCCGGGGAAGATGTTCGGCTGAGACGGTGTGAGTTGCCAGGGCGCTTCACTCCGTGCGCGCCGTTCGGGTTGCGCTAATCCGGCCTGCGGCGCGCACGGAGTGCCGCGCCCTACCTTTTGAAATACCGATCTTCAGGCGTAATTCGCATCAATTCGTTGGACACTCCTTTTTCTTGAACAGCGATCCATCCGCCGAGAACCGGCCCGGCCCGGCAATGAGCAGCACGACGTAGCCCGCGAGGTAGATGAACGCCAGTTCGCCGCTATGTTCACCACTCAACCCGCCTTTGTGGACGATAAAAAATGCCACGGCCATGTTGATCACGAGCACAAATGCTCCAAACCGCGTCAGCCATCCCACGACCAGCAACAGCGAGCAGAAGAATTCCGCAAACACAACCAGTGCGAGGCTCATCGCGTGTCCCACGCCAAGCGGGTCGGGAAAACTCGCGGACTTTTCGCCGAAGGTGGTGAGTTTATCGAAGCCGTGGTTGGCCAGCATCGCCACGCCCAGCCATGCGCGCAACACGAGCAGCGCCAGATTGGTGCAGGGCGAGTCATTTCCGGGAGCAAATAGTTTTTTGATCATGGTTGTGATGGATTGTGGTTTTCGTTCAAGCTATAGCCGGTGCGACGGGAAAAGACAAGCTCGCTGTCGAGTCTTTTAGTCCAAAAACACGCGGCTGGGAAGCCGTGTTTTCCGGCAGCCAAGATGGCTGCCGCCACGCAGCGTGCGCAGGGGGGAGCAAGGACACCGCCCCGGGTAAAACGTTTGCAATAACTTCTCATGCCCTGACGTGCTGCGTCGAAGCGCAGCGAAGATGGAAGGGACGGCAGAATTTCCACCCGTAAATCGGGGCGTTGTCGCGCGGCAGCGCCGCAGGGTTCGGGATTGACCTGCCTCCGTTGACGGAGTTAACTGAACACATGAGAATTTTGTTCGCTTTGCCACTGTTGACCGCGCTCGCTGTGGCCGGATGCGCCCACAAGCAGGAAGCCATGTTCAAGCCGGTGTCCGGCACGACGCACGCCAAGACTTCCAATTCCACCATCGCGTCAGCGCCGGCCGTGACCCCGGATTCCGCCGCGCCGTCCTCGCTCATCGTGACGCCCGGCAGCGGCTTGGCCGGCAAGGTGGCCAGATACAACGACGCCGGCCGCTTCGTTGTGCTGGAGTTTCCAGTAGGTCACATGCCGCCGTTGGAGCAACGGCTGATTCTTTATCGCGGTGGTCTGAAAGTGGGAGAAATCAAAGTAACCGGCCCGCAACGCGACGATCACATCGTGGCTGACCTGACAAACGGTGAAGCGCAGGCCGGGGATGAAGTGCGGGACCGGTGATGTTCAGCGGGGGTGGAAAAGGGAGGCTGGCCGGCAAAAGGTTCGCAGTGAAGCCGGCTTCGTGGGTCATCCTCCATCTTCAACCGTTTGTCATTTGTCCGCCTCGGTCGCCGCGCCGCCAACCGTTTCCCCAATTGCCTTGACCACTTTCGGCAGGACATTCTTCTGATAAGGCGAGTGAAGATTGAAATAGATGCCGCACAACGGACGCGTTTCGTCGCTTTGGCTCAAAATGACCGTAACCTGCTTGTCCAGCGCGATGCCGTGGCGCAAATTCGGTCCGCGTTTTTCGTAGGCCGCAATCGCTTTCTGCACCAGAGAGTTCAAGATCACCTCAAATTCCTCCGGTGTTTTTTCCAGGCAGACGATGTACTTGTCGAAAGCCTTCACGGCGGCGTTGATCTCTTTCCTGAAAGTTTCTTTCGTCACACCGGAAGTATAGGCGGTTTCCGGGAAATATGAAGTAAAAACCCGAAGTGGCGCGGCTGCGTCTGCCGCACCGCGATTCGGCGCGTTGGCGGGCCTGAAACAGTGCGCGCCCGATTCTCGCCGAACCGGAATGGGGCGCTCTTCACTCGTTGTGCGGAATCTTGATCGTGCCGCCGCCGACAAACTCGCGCACGACCGCGTCGCCGGGAATGATGTCGTAGCCGGCGACTTGTTCCAGCGTGAACCCCTCGACCGATTCGAGCAGCGCCTTGACGCGTTCGTAGCGGATGCGCGCGTCGAGGAAACCGGCGTAGTCCGCGAAGTCGCCCGGCTGCGGCAACAATCCATCCGGGCCGGCGAAGAAGGGCTTGAGCACGGGCAGATCGAACGGCAACCCGCCGTTGACCGCGTGGTCGGCGATGCCGCTAAGCGGAATGATGCTGAACAATTCGCCGGCGCGCACGTAATGCCAGTGCAGCAGGGTCCGCAGAGGATGGTGATCGCGATGGCGCGCGTCGCGCAACATGCGGCGGATGAGGCGCACATCGGTGAATTGCGTCCGCCGGTTCGTGCGACCGTCGCCCTCCAGGAGGACGTTTTGCGTTTCGATATAAAGGCGGAATTGGGCCGAAGCGTCAACGCCTTCGGTGATGGGCGGGTAAAGGCCGTGCAAACAATCGAGCAAAAGGATTTGATCTTCTTCCAACCTGACAGGTTTGGAAGCGATGCACCGTCCCTCCTTGAAGCTGTAAACGGGTTTCTCGATGGTTTTGCCATCGAGCAGAGCGCGGAGGTGCTGGTTCAACAATTGAATGTCCAACGCTTCGGGCGTTTCGTAGTTCCGGTCGTTGATCCAGTCGGTAGGATGCTCGACCAGCGACCAGAAATAGTCGTCGAGATTCAACATCAGGAAACGGAGGCCGTGTTTCTCCAATCGCTCCGTCAGCTTGACCGTGGTGGTGGTCTTGCCGGACGAACTCGGCCCGCTGACCCACATCATGCGCAATGGGTCGCCCGCGTTGAGACGCGATAAGACTTTCCCCGCCGCTTCGTCCAGAGATTGCTCGTAGAGCGCGAGGGATTCGGCCACGACCTGCTTGATGGTGCCGCTGCGGACGGATTCGTTCAGGCCGGCGACGGTGTCCACGCCGCGCTGGCGATTCCACTCCAGGATTTGCGCCATGCGTTCGCGCGGGAAACCGTTGCCGACAAAGGTTTCCTTGGTGATCGCGCCTTCGCGCAGCCAGTGGCGGCCCCAACGATAACACTCAAAGGCGTCGGCGGTATTTTGAAAGCCGTAGCTGCGGAGCGCGTGCAGCACCTCATCCTGAATGGTTTCAATGGTCGGGGGAAAGTTCGAGATATGATGGTGGGGATCGGAGTTGAGGCAAACAACCACGGCGTCCGCGAGGAACTCGGCGATCTTTTCGTCCGTGCCGTAGGCGTCGAAAATTCGGTCGTTGATGCCGGGAAGAAAATCCTGGCGGCAGCCGCCGATGGACTCCGCGGCGCGGAGAATGGCTTTCCAGATCCGGCTGGGATCGAATTTCACGAGCGCACGGTTGCGTTTCTGGATTTTGACGATGCGGTTTTGGACTGGCATGGTGACTGATTGTAGCGTGGCAGCAGGCGGAGACAACCTTGTTCCACGGCGATACGTGAGGCGTTTTCAAGTGCGCGCGGCCCAGTGCTGTTTTCCGGCGTGGCCGGCCAAGAGCGGAAAACCCCTGCGGCTCTGGGCGCAACCATGGCGATTTTGCCGCGACGTTACTCCGGGCGTTCCGTTAGAATCTTTTTGAGCGCGGCAGGGTCCAGCGCGGCAGGGTGGCCCACGTAGCGGACGATGCCTCGGGCATCAATCAGCAACACCTGCGGCACGCTGGTTACACCCACGGCGGCCGCCAGCTTGCTTTTGGGGTCCACGGCCAGCGGGAAATCTATCTTCACCTCGCTGAAATCAGCCAATTCCTTTTCTTCCTGGGCCGACAGGCCGATCACGACGAGCTGGTCGCGAAATGTTATCTGGTGGGCGTTCATTTCAGGAATCGCTTTGCGGCAGGGCACACTCCACGTGGTCCAGAAGAAGACCAGCACGGCCTTGCCTTCGGTCGTGGGTTTTTCGGCGAGCCACTTGCCCACCTCGATTTTGGGCGCGGGCCGGTTGAGCAGGGACTTGCCGGAAATCGGGTCGGCCAGACTTTCTTCCATCTCGGTCGCGCTTTCGGTCGCCGCCGCCACCGCCGTCCTCTGCGCGTGCGCCACCACCTCCAGCGCGACTGTTTCGTGGTAAGCCGAGTCCTCTTGGATTTGCCGTTGCTCCGCTGCCACGGCGGCCTTGGGATCGTAGTCGAAGCGTTTTTGAATCTCCGGTTCGAGGTATTTAAACTTCACATTGGCGATGCCGCCATCGTGTTTGAAATACAGGTCCGTCTCGCTTGCGCCGAGAACGGTAACCTGGTGGTAGGTCTTCGCGCCGGCCTTGAGGGAATCCAGTTTGACCTGCTCCACCGCAGCCAGTGAGACCGAGATGGGCAGCGCCAACACTGCGGTCAGCAATGGAATGGCGATGGCAGTTCTGCAACTCACGGTGTCTGTATGCCTTTTGCCGGCGCATTTGGCAAGCGCGGCCGCGCAGACGAAGCGCAAAAAAACTCAAATCTCAAATACCGGCGATTTCCCGCCTACTTGTTGAACCTGAAATTCGTCAGGTCGTAATCCTGCATCACGTATTGCTTTAGCTCGAGGCGTTGCTTGCCCGCGCGCTTGGCTTCCGTCTCGCCACCCGCCGCGATGAAATCCGCGAAGCTGACGATTTCCGCGCGGATGAAACCCTTCTGAATGTCCGAGTGAATCGTGCCGCCCGCTTCCCACGCCGTCTGCCCCTTGCGAATCGGCCACGCCCGGTTTTCCTTGCCGCCCACGGTAAGAAAGCTGATGTACCCAGCCTCGGCAAACGCGCGCACCATCAGTGCATCGGTGTTTTCCAGGTCGGTTGCGTCTGCCACGGTCACCGGTTTGTTCGTGTGAAAATTGTGAACCGTTACCGCCTGCAATTCTTCCGCGCTCAGCCCGGCTTGAAATACGGTGCGTTCGGCTTCGAGATTCATTTTGATTTTTTCCAATGCGACTTTCTCGGCGGCAGCCGGCTCGCGGCCAAGCCGCGTCTCCACAAATTCGAGGTCCTGCAAGATCAAATCCGGCAACCGGTCGCGCGACACCACGATGGCATCGGCTTCCAGCGTGGCGTCCTCGCCCACCACGTCCACCTGTGCGTAGGTTTTTTTCTTGGCTTCGACCAGCTTGTCCGCTTGGTCAAGCCGCGAGTCTTTCAAATTGTGTTTGCCCACCGGAATGCCGGGGATGCCAACCACGGAAATCTTCATTGCGTGGGAGTATGGAGTGTCTGTGTTACCGGGCAAGACTTTCGGCGTTGGCGCGCGGAATGTTTTTGAAGCCGCGCGACTCGAATGTCTCAGTCTGCCCGCCATTCTTTCGCAGGATGAACGCAGCCAGGCCGGGCTGGGATTCCACCAGCACCAGCCCGCGCTCCAGACCGAGCACGCTTACGGCGGTCGCGAAGCTGTCCGTGGCGGTTGCGCTCTTTGCGATGATCGTGACTTGCAATCGTTCGGTCAGCCCGACCCCTGTGCGCGGGTCCACGATGTGGGAGTAGCGCCTGCCGTCAATCTCAACGAACTGCTCCATGTCGCCGGAAGTTGAAGCCGCCGCGTTCCGAAGCAGGAGCGTTTTAGAAAGTGGCGGTTCATCTTCCCGTGGCAGGGACGCGTTCCACCGCGTCCTCAACTCGTTCGTGGAATTTTGGGACGCGGTGGAACGCGTCCCTACCAGATTACCGATGCCCACGCGCCATCCGCGCCGGCCCGGTGGCGGATCGCCGGCGGCAATATCGCCGCTCGCCGCGATCAACGCGCGCGGCAGTCCGTGACCTTTCAAAACCTCCAGCGCTTTGGTCGCCGCATAGCCTTTGCCAATCCCGCCCAGGTCCAGTTGCATGTCCAGCACCGTGAGCGTGACGGTTTGGTTCCGTGCATCCAGTTTGAGCTTCTTGTAGCCAACTGCCGCTCGCGCGTGGGCGAGCATTTCAGGCGGCGGCAAAGTTTCCGTGCGCCGGGCACGCCGCCACAAGCGCACCACCGGACCGACCGTGACGTCAAACGCGCCATCGGAAAGTTCCGCCAGACGCTGCGATTTTTGCAACACGTCAAACAACTCGTTGCTCACGCGCACCGGTTGGCCGGCCGGCTTCTGGCAAAGCAGCATCAACTCACTCTCCGGATCGTAATCGGTCATCATCCGGTCGAGCGCGGCGATTTTGGCAAACGCGGCATCGGAGGCTCCGCGCGCCCTTGTTTCGTCCGGCGCATAAAGGGTGATCGTGAACAGTGTGCCCATGTGCGGCTGTTTGAATTCGAAGCGGTGCAGGTCCGCGCCCGCTGGTGTCGAGCGACAGCCGGTTTGCCAAACCAAGCTCGCCAGCAAGCCAAACATGAGAACAGCCGCAAAGGGTTTGTATGACCGGAAAATGAAGCGCATTTTTCGTCGCGCATTGTGACTTTGAGCCGGCGGCGAAAGCCAGCGCGAAGTTGACAGGCCGCTGTGTTCTGCCAAACTGCCATCGTCGGATGAAACGTCCACTTCGCATCCTGTTTGCACTGTCTGTGGTCGTCGCTTTGTGCGTCATCGCGCTGGAGGTTTTCTTCAGCGTTCCCCCACCGACATTTCCGCCGTTGCCGAATCCGAACGGCTACGATGATTTCGTGAAAGCGGGCGGTCTCGTCCGTGATCACGCCGAGATGCCTTACGAAATGGATCGCGAGACTTTGAGTGCTTTCATTTCGACCAACTCGGAAGCGCTGAAACTGGTGCGGTTGGGCTTGAGTCGCACCTGCTCCGTGCCAACGGCAGAAGTTCTGACCAATTTTACCGGTCGATACAACGATCTCATCGCTGTCAAAAGGCTTGCTCAACTTATGGCCGGCGAAGCACGTCTGGCCGTGATGGAAGGCCGGACCAAAGATGCAGCGCGAATCTACGTTGAAACCATGCGCTTTGGAAGCGAACTCAGTCGTGGCGGATCCTTGATCCATCACCTTGTAAGCATCGGGTGCGAGGCCATCGGCGCTGCGCCTCTCGCCAAGCTTTTGCCTGCTCTAACCTGCGAAGAGGAACACCCGTTGATTTTGGCACTGGAACAAATTGATCGTGAACAGGTGCGTTGGGATGAAGTGTGGCGGCTCGAAAAGATTTTCATGCGCCACGAAATTGGGAAGACACCCTACCCAATCCGTTTGATAGAGGAATGGTTGCAGGCCCGGTCATATAAGAAGAATGAGGAGCAAAAGCACAACAGAAATGACGCCCGGGTGCGCTTGCTCGCCACCGAACTCGCCTTGCGTTGTTTTCAGTTCGATCACGGACGCGCGCCGTCCCGCCTAGAAGAATTGGTTCCAAAATATCTTCAGCGCGTACCACAAGACCCGTTCAGCGGCCAACCACTAGTTTATAGCGGGCAAGGCACACACTGGCTGCTCTATAGCATTGGCCCGAACCGCGTTGATGATGGCGGATTACCAGTAGGCAAGGGTTGGTCGAATCAGGTTAGCAATGGCGATTTGTTATTTAACTCGCCGTATTATTGACTGGAGCGCGGTCAGCTATGTCCCGCAGCACCTGATTCTTCGAAACGCGCGGACAAAGCTGTCCGCGCTTCGTTAACCACGATACACACACCGCGCCGTGCAGGTTTCGGCCACGACGACCTCGGTGAGCAGCGGCAGTTCCGGCTTCAGCCTTTTCCAAATCCAAACGGCGATGTTTTCGCTCGTCGGATTTTCGAGGCTGGGGATTTCATTCAGGTGGCGGTGATCCAGTTTTTCCCAGATCGGCTTGAACGCCGCCGTGATGTCGGCGTAATCCATCAGCCAGCCGAGTTTGGGATCACACTCGCCGGCCACGACGACGTCCACCTTGAAACTGTGCCCGTGCAGCCGCCGGCACTTGTG
>JALOTT010000381.1 GCA_025457745.1 Verrucomicrobiota bacterium | reverse complement strand
CAGTTTCAACCAGAAGCCCTATCGCAAGCTGATGATTCAGGCCTACGGCGCAAACGTTTTCCCCAGCCCGAGCGACCAGACCGACTTCGGCCGCAAACTGCTTCAGGAAGACCCGCATTGCAACGGCAGCCTCGGCATCGCCATCAGCGAGGCCATCGAGGACACGGTCAAACACCCCGGCACGAAGTACTCGCTCGGCAGCGTGCTCAACCACGTCTGCCTGCACCAGACCGTCATCGGCCAGGAAGCGATCAAGCAGATGGAGATGGCGGGCGAAGCCCCGGACGTGGTCATCGGCTGCGTGGGCGGTGGCAGCAACTTCGCCGGCATTGCCTTCCCCTTCGTGCGGCAGAAGATCGTCGAGAAGAAGACCACCCGCATCGTCGCCGTCGAGCCGACTTCGTGCGCGTCCATCACCAAGGGCGACCTGCGTTACGATTTCGGCGACACAGCGGAGATGACCCCGCTGATGATGATGTACACGCTGGGCCACAAGTTCATGCCGCCCTCGATCCATGCCGGCGGCCTGCGCTACCACGGCATGTCGCCCGCAGTCAGCCACGTCAAAAAGCTCGGACTGATTGAGGCCATTGCGTATCCGCAGACCAAGGTGTTCGAGGCAGCCATCACCTTTGGCCGCACCGAGGGCATCCTCCCGGCGCCCGAGCCGTCGCACGCCATCGCCGCCGTCATTGACGAAGCCATCAAGTGCCGCGAAGCGGGCAAGAAGAAGGTCATTCTCTTTAACCTGTGCGGCCACGGCATGCTGGACCTGGCTGCCTACGACATGTTCCTCTCCGGCAAAATGAAAGACACCGGCAACGACGAGTAAATCCACAACCAACAAATCCAATCCATGAAAAATCGTTTGCAATCCCTCCTCTTGGTGGCCGCCCTGATGGCGCTGCCGAGCCTCGTTCAGGCGCAACCAATCGTGGCCGGACATTATCCAGCGGGCGCGGAAGGCGTTAAAGGCGCATCCCTGCCGCCGCCAGGGGTGTATTTCCGCGACTACAATTTCTTTTACTTTGCTGACAACTTCAAAGACCTAGGTGCGCCATTTGACATCTTTGCATACATCAACGCCCCGCGTGTGATCTGGATGACCGATGTCAAAATCCTAGGTGCGAATTATGGCATGGACGTAATTGTTCCATTCGCCTACTTGGACTGGAAGTTGGGCACAAGGGACAGCTACTTCGGCCTTGGTGATATCCAAATCGAGCCGTTGCTGCTTTCGTGGCACTTTAAACAGTTTGATCTGGCGGGTGGTTACGCCGTGTGGGCACCGACGGGTGACTACAGTCCAAATCGTCCCGATTTTGTATCGAAAGGTTTCTGGTCGCACATGCTCACCCTGGGGGGAACTTGGTATCCGGATGAGCAAAAAACCTGGGCGATTTCATTGCTGAACCGCTACGAATTCTGCCATGAACAGGAACAGACCCATACCGACCCGGGTCAGGTTTACACGATCGAATGGGGGTTCAGCAAAAGCCTCAGCAAGACGGTGGATGTGGGCCTGATCGGGTATTACCAGCAACAAGTGACAGAGGACACGGGTCCAAACAAGTTTTCGGACAAGCTCGACCGCAAGGTGGGCGTTGGTCCGGAAATCAGCGCTGTCTGTCCCAAGCTGGGTCTGATTACTTCGCTGCGCTATGCGTATGAATTCGCAGCCGTAGAACGCCCGGAAGGTCATCTGGTGACGCTCACGCTCACGAAGCGCTTTTAAGAAACGGCAGCCAGGATATTCAATTCAGGGCGCTTGGCCGGTCGGCGGCCAAGCGCCCTTGATCTTTTATGCGGCGATTCCCGTAAAACAGGCGATGTGGAATCAGCGCGTTACCTGTTCTTCGAGTAAGAAGTCGCTTCTCGTCCTGACTGCCGCCGGAGGAATTGGTCAATTTCCTTTCGCGTTGGCGCGGAAGGTTGGGCGCCCATGCGCGTAACGGAAATGGCAGCGGCGGCATTGGCGAAGCGGACGGCGTCGTTCAGCGTGCGGCCTTCGCCCAGCGCCACGATCAGGGTGCCGCTGAAGATGTCACCCGCGGCGGTCGTGTCCGCGGGTTTCACCTTGAAGCCGGGCACAAACTGGCGAACCCCCGCGCCAGCCACAAACGCACCCAGCGCGCCGAGTGTGAAGATCACGGTTTCCACTCCCTTCGCCAGCAGTTTCCCGGCGGCGCAAGCGGCGGTTTGAGCGTTGCGGACTTTGACGCCCGTGAGCAACTCCGCTTCGGTTTCGTTTGGGGTGAGAAGGGAGACGCGTTTGAGCAGCTTATCCGGCAACGGCCGCGCGGGGGCTGGATTGAGAATGACACGAACCCCTGCCCTGGCCGCCAGTGCGGCGGTGGCCTGAACGGTTGAGCCATCTGCCCGGGCGCTAAACATTCCTGCGCGATTGGGAAAAGCTCCAGCATGATTACCGGATGCAGAAGGGCGGATGGCCATGGCCGGACTCGCGGAAGATTGCCGCGAAAAAATTCGGTGCGACTTGTCAGGGTGTGCCAGGAAAGCCTTGGACGCAGGTGAACCCGCTGAACGAGGGCGGACTCGTCGTGGAAAAATTCGTGAATTCGTTCACCAACGACCCGCCGATCCTCCCGCCGTCCCCGAAATGATTTCGGCAAACCAGTTGTTCCCGCCCATCGGAAGAATATAAGCGGTGACGGACATGCGTCTCGTCACCGCCCGTGAGCACTTCAGTAGAGTACCATGCGGAATTCCTGGACTCGGAGGTTGCATCGCGGTCGAAATCGCGCCAGACTTCGGGCATGCACAGGGCGCCGCGAGTTTTAATCCATGCCTGCGCGCTGGCGTTGCTCCTGATGCCGGCCCTGGCGCTTGGGGCTTTGGCTTCGGTGGACACACCTGCCAATCAGGATTACCTCGTCCGCATCTGGGGCGCGGATGAAGGCATGCCGATGGCGTCCGTCACAGACGTGGCGCAGACGCCGGACGGGTATCTGTGGTGCGGCACTCTGGTGGCGGGCCTGATGCGTTTTGATGGGGTGAATTTTGTTTCCTTCAGCGCGGCCAACATCCCGGAGATCCAAAGCGAGGGCATTCACAAACTCGCGGTGGATCAGGCCGGGCGGTTGTGGATCAACACGCTCAACAACGCGCTGGTGGTCTGGGATGCGACGGGCTTCCAGTCGGCGGTAGCCACGGGCGTCCGCGTGAATCGCCTGCTGTGGTCGGCAGGGGACGAGATTATATTTTTGGAGGACGGTGGAAAATTGTTCCGGCTTCAACGGACCGGGCAGGGCTGGAGCGGCGAAAGCATTCCGCTGCCGGAGGTGAAGGCGCGGCAGGTCTATGCCGATGCAGAGGGGCGCATCTGGTATCTCCGCACCAACAATGTTCTCGCTTCCTGGCAGCAGGGAAAACATCTCACGCTGGATTCGCCTCCGGGATTGGAAGTCCGGCAGATCCGCCAGCTCGCCGCCGACCGGCTGGGACAAGTTTGGGTGGGGACGGATCAAATGCTGGCGCGCTGGCAGGGAGATCGTTTTGTTCCCGTTGATCCCGGGGGCGATCAGGGTCAACTCACGATCAAGCGCATCGTTCCCGCCGGCGGCGGCAGCCTTTGGGTGGAGGCCAATGGCCGGATGCGGCGGCTGGCTGAAGGACGCTGGGTGGCGGAATCGTCCGCGTGGAAAAATGATTTTTCAAAACTCGGCCTGTTGCAATTCGTGTGCGTGGACAGCGAGGGCGGCATCTGGACCGGCGCGCGCGACTCCGGCTTGATTCAACTTTCGCCGGACGGTGCGGTGACGCGGCTCACCACGCGCGACGGACTGCCAAGCAACTCGCTCCTGTTCGCCAGCGAGGATCGCCAGGGAAACATCTGGAGCGGTTATGCGCGCGGCGGATTGATCCAGGTGCGTCCGCGATTGTTCGGGACGGTGGCCAAGGCGCAGGGATTGTCGGACACGTTGGTGAGCACGGTCTGTCAGGATACGGAAGGCGCGGTTTGGATTGGCACTCATTCCGGCACGGTCGCGCGCTGGCAGGAGGGTCGCTGCACCAACATTGATCTGCCCGCGAGCCGGACGAGCCGTCCGACCGTCGTGACCGCGGACGCCGCCGGGCGCAAATGGTTCGGCGTCCCCAATGTGGGATTGCTGG